>NZ_LBMZ01000115.1:0-101450 GCF_001005525.1 Acinetobacter sp. AG1
AAGGCTTTTTATCAAAAGAATAAAATATAATATTAAAAATTATTGGGATTTTCTAAACGTCTTACTTCATCTCTTTTATTTGGGTGGTGAACTGTTGCAACGCCATCATCTGATTTTTGATCTAATAGAATTTCTGGATTGTAAATTGTTATTATTTCTTTACCTAAAGCATCTTCATCAACGATATATTTAAAACCACGTCGGTTCATTTTATTACACATCTGCTGATAAAAACCTTTTAGCCCCTCTGTTTGCTCATTTGGATTATAATAAAAAGTATTCATGACAGCGGGTAAGCCTAAGCCACACACAACACCAGATAAAAGTACACTAATAAAAGTATATCCAATTAAAATACTGCTATAAGGACTGAGCTGAGGAATGTTCGCAACAGCTAAAATTAAAGCCAATGAAATACCCCCACGGACGCCACCCCATGACAGAATAGTTAAGCTACCATTGTAACTTTTGTATCGGAATGAAGGAAATAAAGCAAAAGCGGAGAAATTCGCTGCGAATCTTGAAAGATGAAGAATTAAGAAAGAAACAATTCCACCAATAATTAAATTTACACTTAAATCTAAAATAAATAATTCTAAACCAATCAATGTAAATAGAAATGAATTAATAATGCCTTCAACTGTATGCCAGAAATGATTTACTTCACGAATTTCACGTTGTTCACGGATTTCTTGCCATTTATTCCCAACAATTAAACCGCCAATTACACAAGCAATTGGCGCAGATGCATGCGCAAATAACGCAACCAGATATGAACCACTCGCAAGTAATGCAGTCGTTAAAATTAGTGACTCCATCTCATGCTTACCACGCAATAACCGCAAAATTCCAAAGCCAAATGCGAAACCAATAATCACTGCGACAAAAATTTCATATAATAATGTTTCAACGGTCGCAAGCAATGAGAAGTGCTCACCTTGTAAAACTTTCAGTAAAGTCATAAACAAAGCGATACACATCGCATCATTAAATAAAGATTCGCCTTCTAGTTTTACAATTAAGTGATGAGGTGCGCGAATGGAACTTAAGACGCCTTTAATTCCAATTGGATCGGTTGCTCCTAAGGCCGCGCCGAGTAGCAATAAAACTGAAATCGGAACAGGATAGCCCACTGCCCATTGGAAAAAATATAAAATTCCCGCATAAAAACCGGCACATAATACTAAAGCAATCGTTGCTAATATACTGATTGGCTTCCAGTAATTACGTAGATCTGAAATTTTAAACTTTAAAGCAGAAGACGTTAGGATAAAGCAAATTACACCATTAATTAAAAAATCATAAAAATCAATTTCACGTACTGCGGCTTCAATATTATGAATATTAATCGTAACAAACTCATTTCCATTTAATAAACTGGCTCCCCACTGTAAAATAAAGACAAAAATTGCCGACACAATCGGCACACCAATTGCCTGTGGGAATCCTAAAATTCTTTTATTAAAAATGGTCGTTGCAATGGATAATGCAAAAATTACGGTTAATGCCTGTAATAGAAAATAATTCCCCATACAACCTCTTACTTATTTTCAATAAGATACGTTACTTAAATTTTAAAATTTAATGTCGATAAAATTTATGAATGGATTATTCTAAAACTGAGTGGAAAATCAGTGTCTATACAGCAATTTTTTTATTTCAAAAGAGATAACTTAGATGCAGTAATAAACCCATCATCCTCAAATCAGTATAGACACTTTAATTTTACGTTAATTTTTCTTATAAATCGTATATCTTCCGTATAAAAATCAAGGACAAATATTCATCATTTTTACTTAAAAGTATCACATTGATTGATATCTCCAGATTTCAGACCTTGCTGAAACCAGTGCATTCGTTGTTCACTACTACCATGTGTGAAACTATCAGGAACAACCTGACCTGTAGCTCTACGTTGCAAATAGTCATCGCCAATTTTCTCGGCAGCATCCATCGCTTCTTCAATATCACCCTGCTCTAAAAATTGAGTGCGCTGTTGATTCTGATGCGCCCAAATACCAGCAAAACAATCCGCCTGTAATTCTAAACGGACAGAAAGCTGATTTCCTTGTGTTTGGCTAGCTTGTGCACGTGCTTGCTGTACTTGACCAGAGATGCCCAATAGATTTTGAATATGATGCCCGACTTCATGCGCAATAACATAAGCCTGTGCAAAATCCCCTGCTTGATCTTGACGAGAAAGTTCTGTCTGATTCTGCTCACCAGAAATACCCATTTGCTGGCGCATATCTTTAAAGAAAGCAGTATCGATATAAACTTTTTGATCAGCAGGGCAATAAAAAGGCCCCATTGCTGCTTGTGCCCTACCACAAGCTGATTTATCGACACCGCTAAACAAAACTAAGCGTGGTGGCGTGTAAGTCATGCCAAGTTTTTGAAAAATAGGAGTCCAAGTATCTTCTGTATCCGCAAGAATAGTTCCAACAAAATCACTTGCCTCTTTCTGTTCAGCCGTTAAGTTTTGTGGCGCATCACCCTGTTGCGAAGATTGGGCACTGGTAACCGCTTGAGTTGCTTGATAGGCTTGTTGTGGATCTACTCCAAAAAACTTCCACGCAACAAATGCAACGATCAAACCTATAATACTGATACCACCTGCTTTTGCTCCGCCACCACCACGACGATCTTCAACATTGGTACTGACACGACGACCTTTCCAACGCATATTAACCTCACATATGATAATGATGGTGATTGAGCATTTTATTTATGCAGATGCTTTTGACCAAAATTTTTGAATAAGCATAACAACGATTAAAACAACAGCACCTGCAATAAAGCCTATTCCCAGATTAATCAAAGTTGGTGTTAAGGCACCAATAATTGAACCAAAACTTGGAATCAACTCTAAATGGTCTACGGTTTCTTCAGTAAAATGATGTAATAAAGGAACTGTATGCGAAATAATTCCACCACCTACCAAAAACATTGCAACCGTTCCAACAATAGATAATGTTTTCATTAGAATAGGAGCAAATGCGAGTAGACCTCGACCTATTTTATTTTTTAACGAAGATGCTTGTTGTGTTAAATATAAGCCTAAATCATCAATTTTCACAATCATTGCAACAAAACCATAAACACCTACGGTCATTACGATTGCAATCACACTTAATACAGTCACTTTAGTCATAAATGCTGCTGTTGCAACTGTACCTAACGAAATCACCACAATTTCAGCAGATAAAATAAAATCGGTACGAATCGCACCTTTTACTTTTTCTTTTTCAAACTTGTCTAAATCTATTTCGATCTGTTCCAAGCTTTCATTGGCTTCCTCAGCCGTTTTTGCTTTTTTATGCTGTAGCATGTGTACAACTTTTTCTACTCCTTCATAACATAGAAATAAGCCGCCAATCATTAATAAAGGATTGATTAACCAAGGTGCAACTACACTAATTAGTAATGCTAATGGAACCAAGATAAGTTTATTAACGAAGGAACCCTTAGCCACGCCCCATACCACAGGCAACTCTCGATCTGCGCGTACACCACTGACTTGCTGCGCGTTTAGGGCTAAATCATCACCCAACACCCCTGCTGTTTTTTTTGCAGCCATTTTACTCATTACTGCAACATCGTCTAAAATCGTTGCAATATCATCGAGTAATAACAATAAACCACTCGCCATTTTTATTTCCCAGTTTGTATTTATTTCGCTATTGTAGAATTCCTCAATAAATTCACAACATTATTTTAAGAAAAAGTTTAAGCAATCGCTGACGAAAAAATTTTATTTCCCGTACAATAATATCAATCTTTATATTTATGAAACTACTGAATCTTGGAACATATCATGAGTAATGCTGATCAACGTCCAATCATCTTGACAGGCGACCGCCCTACTGGACAACTTCATCTTGGACACTTTGTTGGTTCATTACGCTCTCGTGTTGGTTTACAAGACAGTCATCATCAACACCTTTTATTAGCAGATGCTCAAGCACTCACTGATAATGCTGATAATCCAGATAAAGTCCGTAATAATATTCTTCAAGTTGCATTAGATTATTTGGCAGTTGGTATTGATCCAACTAAAACAACGATCTGTGTCCAATCATGCTTGCCTGCTCTCAATGAACTGACCATGCTCTATCTGAACTTTGTGACGGTTGCTCGTTTAGAACGCAATCCAACCATTAAGTCAGAAATTCAAATGCGTGGTTTTGAACGAGATATTCCTGCTGGCTTTTTATGTTATCCAGTGGCTCAAGCAGCAGACATTACCGCATTTAAAGCGACTGTAGTACCTGTTGGTGAAGATCAAATTCCAATGATTGAACAAACCAATGAAGTTGTACGTCGTGTTAACCGCCAAATTGGTCATGACTTATTACCTGAATGTAAAGCATTATTATCGAATATGGGACGTTTACCTGGTTTTGATGGTAAAGCTAAAATGTCTAAATCACTCGGCAATACGATTGTCCTGAATGCTTCTGATAAAGATATTAAAAAAGCAGTCAATGCGATGTATACCGATCCAAATCACTTAAGAATTGAAGATCCAGGTCAAGTCGAAGGTAATATTGTATTTACTTACCTTGATGCATTTGATCCAAATAAAGAAGAAATCGAAGAACTAAAAGCTCATTATCGTCGTGGTGGTTTAGGTGATGGTACGGTGAAAAAACGCCTAGAAGCTGTACTCAAAGAATTGATCTTACCGATTCGTGAACGCAGAGCTGAACTCGAAAAAGATCCTGATTATATTATGGACATTTTAAAACATGGTACAGATAAATGCCGTGACATTACTCAGCAAACATTAGATGAAGTGAAAAGTGGATTAGGTTTGTTTAAATTCTAATTTACGTTACTTTTATTGCAAAAAAGCCTAATATTTAGGCTTTTTTCATGTAAATATCTTATTTAAATTTAGTTTTAGACCTCGGTAACAACCCGATAACTAACAATTTTTGTCACATATTAACATCCATTAACACTAGTTTACATGAATACCTATGAACTCTGTCAGGTTTTTTTGTACTATAGCCAAGTAGATTAGTAAACACTAATCTCATGACATTTCTCCTTTCAACCGAAACTGTTTCTGCAGATTCGTTGTTCAACGCAATGACTACCCCAATCATTGCGTTTTTTTTGTCTTTAATAATATTAATGATTTGGGTTGAAATTAAATCAAGTTACATTTAATCTTATAAATGATTTATTTTTATAAAAATTTTATTAATTATCGCTAAAAGAAATAAGAGTAATACAAATGATATGGGATTTATTAACACATCCATCAAACATTGTTTTTAGTATTTCATTAATGCTATGCCTATTTATAGGTGCTCTAGAATTAATTTTATTATTATTTGGCGGTAGTAGTAGTTCCATTGATCAATTTTTACCAGACAGTCTAGTTGATGTTGATCATGCAGATATTTCTATTGAACATACTGACGGTATTTTTACTCAGCTTTTAGAATGGCTTTATTTAGGAAAAGTTCCTCTTCTCATTTGGTTAATTATCTTTTTAACGGTCTACTCACTCACAGGTCTCATTATTCAGGATATTTTTTTCCATTTAACCGAGCATTATTTATCTGCTTGGATCATTTCTCCTATGTGTTTATTTTTATGTATGCCACTAGTGAGAACAAGTGCAGCATTGATCAGTAAAATTATTCCAAAAGATGAAACCACAGCGATTCATAGTGATGAGCTGATTGGTCGTACAGCACAAATTATTTTAGGACAAGCCAAACAAAACTCCCCTGCTCAAGCTAAGGTAAAAGATCAATTTGGTCAAACCCATTATGTCTTGGTTGAACCTGAGTTAGATATTATTTTTTATCAAGGGCAAGATGTGATTTTAACCCAAAGAACAAAAATTGGATTCCAAGCAATTACTGCTTAATTTATATATTAATTTAATGAGGGATTTTAAATGTTGAGTTCAGCATTGACTGAAATTTTAATCATCACAGGTATTATTTTTGCAGCACTCATTTTTATCGGCGTTGTGATTGCTCGCCTATATACCCGTTCCAGCAAAGAAGTATCTTTTGTGCGAACAGGTTTTGGGGGTGAAAAAGTTATTCTGAACGGAGGAGCAATTGTTCTTCCTGTTTTACACGAGATTATTCCTGTGAACATGAATACTTTGCGCCTCGAAGTTAAACGGGCAGCAGATCAAGCCTTGATCACGCGTGATCGTATGCGTGTCGATGTCATGGCTGAATTCTATGTTCGAGTCAAACCTACTGGTGAATCAATTGCAACGGCAGCCCAAACATTGGGTCGAAAAACCATGTCACCTCAAGAATTGAAAGACTTAGTAGAAGGTAAATTTGTTGACTCTTTACGTGCTGTTGCCGCCGAGATGGCAATGGAAGAACTGCATGAAAAACGTGTAGACTTTGTACAGAAAGTTCAGCAAGTCGTTTCTGAAGATTTATCTAAAAATGGTTTAGAACTTGAAACTGTCTCATTGACAGGTTTAGACCAGACCAGTTTTAAATTCTTTAATCCACAAAACGCCTTTGATGCAGAAGGTTTAACCAAACTAACTGAAACTATTGAAGATCGTCGTAAAAAACGTAACGATATTGAACAAGATGCGGACTTGGCAATTCGTGCTAAAAATTTGGAAGCTGAACGTGCTCGTTTGGAAATTTCTCGTGAAGAGGAATATGCCAAGCTGCAACAAGAGCGTGAAATTTCAATTCGTAAAGCAGAACAAACTGCTGAAATCGCATCACAAGAAGCAGGTAAAAAACGTGAAGCTGAAGAAGCTCGTATCGCTGCGGAACGTGAAGTTGAGTTGAAACGTATTGCCTCTGCCCGTGATGTTGAGAATGAAAATATCCAAAAGGCACAATTGATTCAAAAGGCGCAGGTTGAACAAAAGAAAACCATTGAATTGGCTGAGCAAGATCGTGCCATTGCGATTGCTGAAAAATCTCGTGCTGAATCAGAAGCCAAAGCCCAAGCAGATAAAGCCCGTGCCGAAGCCGTAAAAGCCGAAGAAGAAGTTGTAACAGTACGTGAAACACAACGTGCTGAACGTCAAAAAGCGGTTGAACTGGTTGCAGCCAAACAGACTGCTGAAAAAGAAGCGATTGCAATTACCGTTGCTGCTGATGCTGGCAAAAAAGCCGCTGCTGATGAAGCGGAAGCTGTGCGTATTGCTGCTGAAGCAGATGCTGAAAAAATTCGCTTAAAAGCGAAAGGTGAAGCCGATGCTAAAATATTGCTTGCCCAAGCTTTAGAGAAACAATATCAGGTTGATGCGGAAGGTGCTCGTGCAGTGAATGAAGCCGCTAATACTCTTTCTGCTGAGCAAGTGGAAATGCAAGTTCGTTTGGCATTGTTAAAGCATTTACCAGAGATCATTCGTGAAAGTGTTAAACCAATGGAAAATATTGATGACATCAAGATTTTACAGGTCAATGGTTTAAGTAATTTCGCAGGTGGTTCTGTGTCAGGTGAAACAATAGAAAGTAGTCAAACTTCTTTGTCTGATCAAGTTGTGAATAGCGCCCTACGCTATCGTTCCCAAGCACCGCTTATTGATAGCTTAATGAATGAATTAGGCTTACAAGGTGGTGATATTAATGGTTTGACTCAAGGGCTAAAACCCAAAGCTGAATAAACATTGTTGATCTATCAAGAGCCTTAGTAATAAGGCTCTTTTTTTATATAAAAAATATAAATAGATAACTAGTGGAGCTTAGACTTCATTTAAAAAAATTAAGATTTTCTTCAATTCTAAAATTACCTCATCTTCATCATACATGTACTCACCGCCTCCATACACACATATGAAGCTAAAATTAGAATCATATTATTTATCAACTCTTCCTCTGACTTCAAATAATCAAGAAGATCTTCTATTCTTTGCGCATTCTTAATAGATATATCTTTTTTATCTATAAACTGCTTAATACTATAAATTAATTTTTCTTTAATCATTTATCTTAGCCTTAGACTAATTAACTCGTCGTTCTATTACTGTTAATCGGTGTGATGAAACGAGTTGAATTAAGAATTGACTCAATCCAAATCAACAAAGTAGTCATAAAAACACTTTTATCAATAATTTCATTATCAAATGCTAGTTCAATACAATCAAAGAGTGCACAAAAGTCTTCACTGCAATCCAAAATAGTTGAATGAAGCAAAATAATTAGTCGTTGTTGTATTACATGAGATTTCAGGCTCGTAGATTAAGGAGTTTGATTTGAAAACTGAGCATGGGTATCTTTGCAATTAATGCGTTGAATGATGATTTGTGCAACTTGTTTACTAGATGGAAGTAGACTATGGATAATAGGTAACTTGACTTGATCTGTAAGCCAATCGGCACTGACCTCAGATAATGAGACAATTCCATCGTTAAATTCTGTTCTGAATGGGCTCAGTTTTCCTGAAAATCCTTTAATACCAGCAATGCCTGTGGTCGAATGTTCAGTACACGGTATAGCTGCCATTCGCTCTAACGAACTAAGCAGATGACCACAGTCACGTGTGACTGAGCGAAACAGGAAGTTCCTGTTGAAACGCTGAGCAAGTTGTGAGGCTTGGATTGGAGAACCAAGCAGAAAGATGTGTTTGGGCTGGTTTGTTCCTGCTGGGAGCGAACTTAAAGCAGAGCGGATTAGCACTCCCCCAAGGGAATGACCTATCAGCACATAATCTCCCTTTGCTGCGATTTCTTCAATCCATCTAGTCAAGCGAACTTGAATTTCAGAAAACGATTGTAAGCTTACAGAATAGCCGAAGCACCTAGTTGTAATGCCAGCCTTTTTAATATGGCGAAGCATTGGCCAACCAGATAAAGGCGAGCGCCCATTCCATGTACGAATAATGCTTGCATAGCGCTTTAAGACCTAACTAACGTTATACGACAAATTGCCATATAACTTTCCAAAAATTAGATATATAACTTCCATTAATTTATTGCTAGCATTGAAACTTATCTTATAAAGTACGAATACAAAATAACCATGTCAAGTATTTTATCATGGGTATTCTTTCACAAATTAAATGTAAATTTGGTAGATGATATTCCCACAATAAAAAACCCCAATGTCTCCATTGGGGTTTTTTAAAAGATTAAAATCTAACGAATTACGCTAAACCTTTCTCTTTTAAAACTTGCAACATCGTTGAACCAAGCTCAGCTGGGCTACGCGTGTAAGCCATTCCTGCACGTTCAAATGCAGCAAATTTCTCTTCAGCAGTACCTTGACCACCAGAAATGATCGCACCAGCGTGACCCATACGTTTACCTTTAGGCGCAGTTACACCAGCAATGTAACCGACTACTGGCTTAGTCACGTTAGATTTGATGAATTCAGCAGCTTCTTCTTCCGCTGTACCACCGATCTCACCGATCATGATGATTGCATCCGTATCTGGATCATCTTGGAACAATTGAAGCGCTTCAATCTGGTTCATACCTGGGATTGGGTCACCACCGATACCGATACAAGTCGACTGACCCAAACCAAGCTTAGTTGTTTGAGCAACAGCTTCGTAAGTCAATGTACCTGAACGTGAGATAATACCAATACGACCTGGTTGGTGGATGTGACCAGGCATAATACCGATCTTACATTCACCCGGAGTGATCACGCCTGGGCAGTTAGGACCAACTAAACGAGTACCATTACCATTAGTCTCTAAGTAGCGTTTAGCTTTAAGCATGTCGATTGTTGGAACACCTTCAGTGATCACAACAATTAAGCCAACACCTGAGTCAACAGCTTCAACGATTGAGTCTAAAACGAATGGTGCGGGTACATAGATAACAGATGCATCTGCATTTGTTTCACGTACCGCTTCTTTCATCGTGTTGAATACAGGCAGTTCAAGATGAGTTGTACCACCCTTACCTGGAGTAACGCCACCAACAACTTTTGTACCGTAGTCTAAAGCTTGCGCAGAGTGGAAAGTACCGTTTTTACCAGTAAAACCTTGTACCAATACTTTAGTGTCTTTATTAATTAATACGCTCATGATTGATACTCCTTACGCTTTCACTGCAGCTACAACTTTTTCTGCGGCATCAGATAAACCATTCGCAGAAATTAATTTCAAACCAGATTCATCAAGTAATTTAGCACCTAACTCAGCATTGTTACCTTCTAAACGAACAACAACGGGTACAGTGACATTTACTTCTTGAACCGCTGCAATAATTGCTTCAGCAATCATGTCACAACGTACGATACCACCAAAGATGTTGATTAAAACACCTTGAACAGACGTATCAGCAAGGATGATTTTGAATGCTTCGATTACTCGCTCTTTAGTTGCACCGCCACCAACGTCAAGGAAGTTTGCAGGCTGACCACCATAAAGTTTGATGATGTCCATTGTTGCCATTGCAAGACCAGCACCATTCACCATACAACCGATGTTACCTTCTAAAGCAACATAGTTAAGATCAAATTCAGATGCTTTTAATTCACGCTCATTCTCTTGAGATTTATCACGTAAAGCAGCAACTTCTGGTAAACGGTATAACGCATTTGAGTCAATGCCAACTTTTGCATCAACACACAAAATTTCACCATTTTCACGTACTGAAAGTGGGTTAATTTCAAATAAAGCAAAATCATTTTCTACAAATGCTTGATATGCAGCTGTCATGATTTTAACAAATTGACCTACTTGTTTATCTTTTAATGCTAATTTAAATGCAACTTCACGTGCTTGGAATGGCTGTAAGCCAACAAGTGGATCGACTTCAACTTTAATAATTTTTTCAGGTGTTTCTTCTGCAACTTTCTCGATTTCTACACCACCTTCGGTAGAAGCCATGAAAGTAATACGACGGCTAGAACGGTCTACAACCGCACCCAAATAAAGCTCACGCTCAACTGGATATACATCTTCAGCAACAATAATACTATTTACTGGTTGGCCATTTGCATCTGTTTGATACGTTACAAGACGCGTACCAATAATATTGTTTGCAAATTCAATAACATCTTCTTTTGATTTCGCAACTTTTACACCGCCAGCCTTACCACGACCACCAGCATGAACTTGTGCTTTCATTACAGCAAATTTACCACCAAGCTGTTCAAACGCAGCAACGGCTTCATCTGCATTTGTTGCCAAGATACCTTCCTGTACTGGCATACCATATTTTTTCAATAATGCTTTAGCTTGATATTCATGTAAGTTCATTCAGTTACCTACTATGTAGTTTATTGTCATACAGTCTAGATATATTATAAATTATAGACTGTTACAAGTTGAGTAAATGATTGTTTTTATTTCAACCATCATCATTAATTAAAAAGTGTGGCGAACCACACTTATTTTGTTATTTACGTTTACGTTGAATCGCGTGGATGGCACGACCATCAACAGCAAGCGCGGCTTCATGTACAACTTCTGAGAAAGTTGGATGACCAAAAGTCATTAATTGTAGGTCTTCAATTGAAGATACAAATTCAAGTGCGATCATACCTTGATGTACGATATCAGATGCATTTGGACCCACAACGTGCATACCTAATAAACGGTCAGTTTTTGCATCAGCAACGAACTTCACAAAACCAGCAGTATCACCAGCAGCTAACGCACGACCATTCACCGCAAACGGGAATTGACCTGCTTTAACTTCGTGACCTTTTTCAGCAGCTTGTTCTTCAGTTAAACCAACCCAAGCAGCTTCTGGATGTGTATAAATAACGCTGATAATGGTGTCATAGTTCACTTGAGCAGCATGACCGTGTATACGTTCAACTGCCATTACGCCCTCTTCCATTGCTTTATGAGCAAGCATTGGACCGCGTACCAAGTCACCAATCGCGTAAACACCTTCTACAGATGTTTGGCACTGATCATTCACATCAACCAAACCACGTTCAGTCAATTTAATGCCAGAATCTTCTGCCAATAAACCTTCTGCATATGCCTTACGACCTACACATACGATTAACTTGTCAAAAACTTGTTCTTTGTCTTCGCCAGCTTGGTTATATTTTACCGTTACTTCGCGACCATTGGTTTCAGCACCAGAAACTTTAGCACCAATGCGAATATCTAAACCTTGTTTTTTCAAGATTTTTTGATATTCCTTTGCCAATGCTTTGTCTGCCATTGGTAAGAAAGCATCTAATGCTTCGAACACAACAACTTCTGAACCAAGGCGACGCCATACAGAACCAAGTTCTAAACCAATAACACCCGCACCAATAACACCAAGGCGTTTAGGGACTTCTGGGAATTTTAATGCACCAGTAGAATCAACGATTAAGTCTTCATCAACTGGAGCTACTGGAATATTTACAGGTACAGAACCAGTCGCAAGAATGACATATTTAGGTTCTAAAACTTGTGCTTCACCTTCAAACGGTGTGAATTCTACTTTTTTACCTGCGAGTAATTTACCAGTACCTTGTAACCACTCGATACCATTACCTTTAAGTAATTGAGCAACACCACCCGTCAATTGATCAACAACTTTGTCTTTACGTGCCAACAAAGTATCTAAATCAAATTTAACTTCGCCAGTCGTGATACCGTGTTCAGCAAGCTCATGAATTGTTGCTTCGTAACGGTGAGAAGAATCAAGCAATGCTTTAGAAGGGATACAACCCACATTTAAACATGTACCACCCAAAGATGGCTTACCGTTGTGAATACGTTTTTCGATACAAGCGACTTTGAAACCAAGTTGAGCTGCACGAATCGCTGCTTCATAACCACCTGGTCCACCGCCAATGACAACAAGATCAAACTGTTGAGACATTTTTATCTCCAGAATCCCATATAAAGGATCACTTTATATGGGAGGCAATATATGTAGTATTAAAGATCAAGAATGAGTTTAGCTGGTTCTTCTAACAATTCTTTAATTGTTACTAAGAAACCTACAGCTTCTTTACCATCGATTAAACGGTGGTCATAAGAAAGTGCTAAGTACATCATTGGCAAGATTTCAACTTGACCATTTACCGCCATAGGACGTTCTTGGATTTTATGCATCCCCAAGATTGCAGTTTGTGGCTGGTTTAAAATAGGTGTTGAAAGTAATGAACCAAAAGTACCACCGTTCGTGATCGTGAACGTACCACCAGTCATTTCTTCGATCGATAATTTGCCTTCACGTGCTTTACCAGCATATGCAGCAATACCACCTTCAACTTCAGCGTAGTTCATACGATCAGTATCACGAAGGATTGGCACAACTAGACCACGGTCAGAAGAAACAGCTACACCGATGTCATAGAAACCGTGATATACGATATCGTCGCCATCAATAGAAGCGTTTACAGCTGGGTAGCGTTTTAACGCTTCAGTTGCCGCTTTAACGAAGAAAGACATAAAGCCTAAACGTGCACCATGACGTTTTTCGAAAGCATCTTTATATTGCTTACGCATTTCCATGATTGGCTTCATGTTAACTTCGTTGAACGTTGTTAACATTGCAGTTTGTTGTGTTGCAGCCAATAAACGCTCAGCAACACGCTTACGTAAACGTGTCATTGGAACACGTTTCTCGATACGCTCGCCGACAGCAACGCTTAATGGTTGAACTGATGCAGCAGGTTTAGCTTGATGACTTGTAACGTCTTCTTTAGTGATGCGACCACCACGACCTGTACCTTGAACGTCAGCAGCATTGATACCTGTTTCAGACAATGCTTTACGAACTGCAGGCGCTTGGTTTTGATCAACTGCTTGAGTTGATGCAGCTGCTGGCGCAGCTGCAACTGGAGCAGCAGCGGCTGGTGCAGCAGCCTCAGGAGCAGCGGCAGCAACAGCACCAGCTTCGAATTGAGCAATCACTTCGTCAGAAAGAACTGTATCGCCTTCACCTTTGATGATTGCAACTAAGCTACCATCAGCTGGAGCAACCACTTCTAAAACAACTTTATCGGTTTCAATGTCACAGATCACTTCATCACGTGATACAGGTTCACCTACTTTCTTGTGCCAAGTTGCGATCGTACCGTCAGCAACTGACTCTGGAAATACCGGTGCTTTAATTTCGGTTGCCATTATTTAGAATCTCCTGATTGTTCAACTTCAATCGCGAGTGCGTCATTGATAAGCTGAGCTTGTTGTTTTGCATGCAAGTATGGCGAGCCACAAGCAGGTGCGGCAGATGCGTCACGACCAGCATAGCTAATACGAATTTGTTTACCTGATTTAAGAACGTCTTCATATAAACGAGGAACGATAAATAACCAAGCACCTTGGTTCTTCGGCTCTTCTTGTGCCCAAACAAGTTCTTGAATGTTTGGATACTGAGCCATAACCTCAGCTAAGCGTTGTTCTGGATATGGATACAATTGTTCGATACGAACGATCGCAATATGGTTTAGACCAAGCTCACGACGTTTTTCGAGTAAATCATAATAAACCTTACCACCACAAAGAACTAAACGAGTCACATCAGCTTTATTGATTTGATCAACTTCATCAATCACGGTTTGGAATGAACCGTTTGCTAATTCATCTAAAGTTGAAGTCGCAAGTTTATGACGAAGTAATGATTTTGGTGACATTACAATCATTGGCTTACGAATCGGACGAACCGCTTGACGACGTAATGCATGGAAAATCTGTGCAGGTGTCGTTGGTGTCATCACTTGCATGTTGTCTTCAGCACATAGCTGTAAGAAACGCTCTAAACGTGCAGATGAATGCTCTGGACCTTGACCTTCATAACCGTGTGGTAACAACATAGTTAGACCACACACACGCTCCCACTTGGTTTCACCCGAAGCGATAAATTGGTCAATAACAACTTGCGCACAGTTTGCGAAGTCACCAAATTGAGCTTCCCAAACGATTAAGCTTTTTGGCAATGTCGTTGAATAGCCGTATTCAAATGCAAGCACTGCTTCTTCTGACAGTAAAGAGTCGTAGACAGCAGTACGAGGCTGATTTTCTTTGATATGGCAAAGTGGAATATAAACAGAACCATCGACTTGGTTATGTAATTTGGCATGACGGTGCGAGAATGTACCACGACCCACGTCTTCACCCGTAATACGAACCAAGAAGCCATCATCAAGCAAAGTTGCATATGCTAAAGTTTCTGCAGCACCCCAATTAAGTGGCATTTCACCTGTTTGCATCTTCACGCGATCTTCGATCACTTTCTGAACTTGACGTTGTAATACAAAACCTTCTGGTAATGTATTCATTTTCAAACCAAGTTCTTTTAGACGATCGATGCTAAAAGTTGTATCCCAAATATCTGTGTATTCATGACCTAAATATGGTGACCAATCCACAAACATTTTTTTGTTTGGTTCACGAACTAAAGCATTGGCAACATGATTACCTGCTTCTAAGTCAGAGCGATAACCTTCAACCATGGCATCAGCACTTGCACGATCAAGCACTTTTTCTTGAACCAATTGATCAGCATACAACGTACGTGTTGTTGCTTTCTTGTTGATCACTTGATACATCAATGGTTGAGTTGCAGATGGTTCATCCGCTTCGTTATGACCACGACGACGGTAGCAGAACAAATCTAAGATGACATCTTTACGGAAAGTATGACGGAAATCATGTGCAAGCTGAGTTACAAAAATCACAGCCTCAGGATCATCACCATTCACATGGAAAATCGGCGCCTGAATCATCTTCGCAACGTCAGTACAATACTCTGTAGAACGTGTATCGCGCGGATCAGAAGTTGTAAAGCCCACTTGGTTATTGATCACGATGTGAACGGTACCGCCCACTGTGTAACCACGTGTTTGTGACATTTGGAAGGTTTCTTGGTTTACACCTTGACCCGCAAATGCAGCATCACCATGTACAATCACTGGAAGAACGTCATCGCCGCCAATATCTTTACGACGAACTTGACGTGCACGAACCGAACCTTCAACTACAGGGCCAACGATCTCTAAGTGTGATGGGTTAAACGCCAATGCTAAGTGAACTTCGCCACCCGGAGTCATTACGTTTGAAGAGAAACCTTGGTGATACTTAACGTCACCAGAACCTTTTTTATGTAGGCTCTTGCCTTCAAATTCACCAAAAAGATCCGCTGGGTTTTTACCCATGATGTTCACAAGAAGGTTGAGACGACCACGGTGTGGCATACCAATCACAACTTCTTTACAACCGACGCTGCCTGCACGTTGAATGATTTCATTCATCATTGGAATAAAAGACTCACCGCCTTCTACACCAAAACGTTTTGCACCAACGAATTTATTACCAAGATATTTCTCTAAGCCTTCCGCAGCGGTTAAACGCTCAAGAAAACCTTTTTTCTGATCATTGGTGTAATTGAATTTACCGCGAGCACCTTCCAAACGTTGTTGAATCCAACGCTTTTCTTTGGTATCAACGATATGCATGTATTCTGCACCGATTGAAGAGCAGTAAATTGCTTCCATGGATTCAACCATTTCAGACAATGTTGCTTCTGCTTTACCAATCGCGAGGTTACCTGTATTAAATACAGTATCTAAATCAGATTTGGTTAAACCGTGTGCAGATAAATCAAGATCTGGAACTTCTTCGCGTTTCGCAAGGCCTAATGGATCAAGTTTGGCTTTTTGATGACCACGGTTACGATAAGCAGCAATCAGTTGTAATACACCAATTTGACGACGCTCATGTTCTGTACTTACAGTGCTTTGTACAACAGGTTGAACTCGGTTTGAATTACGACCCAAAAGGAGGAATTGCTCGCGCACACTGCCGTGTGGTTGATCACCTTTAGGGTATTTATCGAAATATTCACGCCAATCCTCTGACACTGAGGTTGGAGAAGTTAGGTACTGTTCGTAAAGCTCTTCAATATACGCTGCACTATCAGCGGAAAGTTCAGTGTCAAGACGCAGTGCGTCAGCAACTTCTTGCATTTTTGGACCCATTTCCTATTGCAAAAAATAATACAGGTTGCCTTTTAAGCACACCCATGATTCATAGTATCAAATTGGTAAAATGACACTACTACTCAAGATCATCCAACCTTGAGACATTATCACTACACATCAGGAGTATTCCTTTTGATGTAATAAATGAGCTATGCACTTTCAATTCAAAGCACATAACTCATCCTTATACTCGATGAAATCGAGCAATTTTTTGCAAACCATTTTAGAAAAATTAACAAAAATATTAACTTTTCTAAATTGACTTTAACCCAAACTATATCCATACAATTGGTAAACATTAAAGCGATATAACATCAGGAATATGCTTATTTTTTGCTTCAGGTCGTGGCAGAAATCGTAACATGTTCTCATGTACGAATTGATTTTTTTGACACATACCATCTATAAAGCAGCGAAATACACATTCTTAATTATATTCTAATATACCGCCCTTTTTATAATAGTTGCACCTTTATCGACCAAAGTTAAAGATTTTCTACAATTCTTGCACAAACATTATGCAGAGCGCCTAAAAATAGATCATTCATTTTTCTTATTAATCCAAGTAATTTTTCTTAAGCTCAAAATTTATAAATTTTCAACACCCAATAATATTTTTTAAGGACTCGATAATAAACCTTGCAAGCCCACCAACACAGAAAACTATTTAATCAAAATAAAAAAGGGAGCTTTTAAAAGCTCCCTTTTCACATGTCAGAAAACTGCATTAACCAGCTTGATCTAACAACATATTACGAATGTGACCAATTGCCTTCGTCGGGTTTAAACCTTTAGGACAAACTGATACACAGTTCATGATCCCTTTACAACGGAATAAAGAGAATGGGTCGTCTAAACGAGCCAAACGCTCTTGAGTTGCCGTATCACGAGAGTCAATGATAAAGCGATATGCATTTAACAATGCAGATGGTCCGAGGAACTTATCAGGGTTCCACCAGAATGATGGGCATGATGTTGAACAACATGCACAAAGAATACATTCATATAGACCATCTAAGTGTTCACGTTCTGCTTGAGACTGTAAACGCTCTTTTGCTGGTGCAGGCTGATTGTTAATCAAGAACGGTTGGATCTTGTCATATTGATCATAGAACTGGTTCATGTCTACAACCAAATCTTTTACCACTGGTAAACCAGGTAAAGGACGGATCACAATCTTCTCTGGTAAATCGTTCAAGTTCCACAAGCACGCTAAACCATTTTTACCATTGATGTTCACACCATCCGAACCACAAATACCTTCACGGCAAGAGCGACGGAATGTTAATGACTCATCTTGCACTTTCAACGCAAGTAACGCATCAAGCAACATACGGTGCTTATCGGTTAACTCAAGTTTGAAAGTTTGCATGTACGGCGCTTTATCCTTATCAGGATCATAGCGGTAGATTTCGAATGTACGAGTGCCTCTACTCATCTTTGTTCTCCCGATTAGAATGTACGTGGCTTAGGTTCAATTGCTTCAACCGTTAATGGGCTGAAACGTACCGGCTTATATTCAAGACGGTTGTCTGATGAATACCATAAAGTATGCTTCATCCACTCATCATCACGGCGACCGTATGAATAAGTTGGGTGATCAGGTGCTAACTCATAGTCAACAACTGTATGCGCACCACGACATTCTTTACGTGCAGCAGCAGAAATTAGAGTCGCCTTCGCAACTTCATACAAGTTTTCAACTTCCAATGCTTCAACACGTGCAGTGTTAAATACTTTAGATTTGTCTTTCAAATGAATGTTACGAACACGTGGTTCAATCGCAAGAATTTCTTTTACACCCTTGTCAAGCAATGCTTGAGTACGGAATACACCTGCGTGATCTTGTACGATGTCACGAATTGCATCAGCAACTTCTTGCGCGTTTTCACCCGTAGTTGAATCATCCAACTTACGAATACGCTTTAATGTATTTTCTAACACATCAGTCGGAAGTGGTTGATAATCATCGCCATGATGTTTAGTCACGTAGTCAATGATGTGTTCACCCGCTGCTTTACCAAATACTACAAGGTCAAGCAATGAGTTTGTACCTAAACGGTTTGCACCATGTACTGATACACAAGAACATTCACCGATCGCATAGAAACCTTTTACTGGTTTCACATAGTCACGTGTACCTTTATAAGAATACTCTTTCGTATCTTTATCATAGTGCGCAGAGAATTCACCCTCTTCAACACCGTGTGGCACAACAACTTGACCATGAATATTCGTAGGAATACCACCCATTTGATAATGGATTGTTGGTACAACTGGAATTGGCTCTTTCGTACAGTCAACGTTTGCGAACTTCTTACCAATCTCAAATACAGATGGTAAACGTTTCATAATCGTCTCAGCACCCAAGTGAGTCATATCTAACAAGATATAATCCGCCTTAGGACCACAACCACGACCTTCTTTAATTTCTTGGTCCATAGAACGTGATACGAAGTCACGTGGCGCCAAGTCTTTTAAAGTTGGAGCATAACGTTCCATGAATGGTTCGCCGTCTTTGTTACGAAGGATACCACCTTCACCACGACAACCTTCAGTTAACAATACGCCTGCACCCGCAACACCCGTTGGGTGGAATTGCCAGAATTCCATATCTTGTAATGGAATACCTGCACGAGCAGCCATACCAAGACCATCACCAGTGTTGATATAAGCATTGGTTGATGCACGATAAACACGACCAGCACCACCAGTAGCAAACAAAGTCGCTTTCGCTTGGAATACTGCAATGTTACCTGTTTCTTGGTCGATTGCGGTTACACCAAGAACATCACCCGCTTCGTTACGGATTAAGTCTAATGCAATCCATTCAACGTAAAACTGAGTACCCATTTTTACGTTACTTTGATACAAAGTATGAAGTAATGCATGACCTGTACGGTCAGCAGCAGCACAAGCACGTGGAACTGCTTTTTCACCATAGTTTGCTGAGTGACCACCAAATGGACGCTGATAGATCGTACCATCTTCGTTACGGTCAAACGGCATACCTAAGTGTTCAAGCTCATAAACAACTTTTGGCGCTTCACGTGTCATAAACTCGATTGCGTCCTGATCGCCTAACCAATCTGAACCTTTAACCGTGTCATAGAAGTGATAATGCCAGTTATCTTCTTGCATGTTACCTAACGATGCACCAATACCGCCTTGAGCAGCAACAGTATGCGAGCGTGTCGGGAATACTTTGGTCAATACTGCAACTTTTAAACCAGCTTGAGCAAGTTGGTAAGAAGCACGCATACCAGAACCACCACCACCAACAATAACTGCATCGAAAGTGAGGTTTTGAATATTTGAATAATCTTCTTTAGGGTTAATTGCGCCCATGATCTCTTCCTATCAATTTGCCCAGAAAATCTGGATACCCCAGATTGCGTACACGAACACTGAAATAATGACAGCTGTAGTGAGTACAAGGCGTAAACCTGAAGCCGAAGGACCCATTTGACGAGTCGTTACATAATCAGTAAAGACTTGCCACATACCAATCCAAGCATGAGCAACGAGTGACAATACTGCCAATAAAGAGAAAATCTTCATTGGTAGAGTCAACATAAAGCCAGCCCACTGTTCGTAACCGAATCCGCTATTACACAAGATCCAACCGAACATCACCACAGTGTAAGCAGCCAAAACTACAGCACTGACACGCTGGATATACCAATCGCGAGAACCTGAACCTGTTAAACCTGTAGCACTTTTCATCAGAACATAATCCATACAAATGCCGCGAGAATACCGATCGCAGACAAGATCAATGAAATAGTAGCTGCAATACGACCGCTTTGAAGTTCCTCAGCAAAACCAAGATCAGCAAGTAAATGCTTTACCCCAGCAATGAAGTGAAAAATTAAGCCAGCTACAAATACCCATACGATGAAACGTACACAGATATTTCCGAAAACGACATTTTTAACGTAGTCAAATCCTTCTGGTGAAGATAAAGATTTATCCAAAATCCATAAAAGAACAGCGACTAATAAGAAAACGATTACACCTGATAAACGGTGTAGAATTGATGCAATAGCCACGGGTGAGCGTAAATTTACCGCTAACACCTGACCCATGGACAAATTGACAGGTCTGTTGCTTTTCACAGCGGGCATCCTGTAGGTAGAAACTCCATCCGGAGTTTGTTTGAATTAATTCAAAGGAAAGCTGGCATAGTCAGGCAAGCATAATGCACGCCTAACCTATATAACGACAACGAATTATAAAACGTGAAATATCAAAATACAAACAATCAGTTTTCGCTTTAGTCGAAAATACAATGAAATAAGAATCATTCACATTTAATACATATTTAAGCTGCCCTGAAAACTGCAATAAAACCCAATATATTACTGTTATATAAAAATAAAATACGAGTTATTATTTTTTAGTTTACTAAATTTTTTGTCAAAATTATTTCTGATATATTTAAATAACACTCCACTTAATGTCTAAAAATTAACCAAAAACTACAATCTTAAATATAGGCGAAAATAATACCCCTCATTTATATATTAAATATCAGGGATCAATAATCTGTTTCCTCATACCAGATACTCACAAAAAATAAGCTATTTTTTATACAATTAATCGCACCATAATGAATCAATTATGACTCGATATATAAAACTTTTAATCTATTTTTTAATGGATAGTTAATTCTAAACCCTGAGATATATAGGCTTTTGAATTGTGGTAAGTATTTATTTTTTAAGCACCAAAATATAACTCGGATAAAAATTTACTTACAATTGTACTGGTGCTTCATTTTTTTTATGCACCTCAAACCTGATTTGACATATTATACTCGACCGATGCTGTGATTTTACTCAATTTTTTCTTTGATACTGAATGACTAATTGACTGCAATAACGTTATTTTTTATCCCTAAGTATAATTGACAAAATTTTAGTAGCCACTAATCTTATAGCAAATTTTGACACCGTCTGATTCGCACATGACAAGATTAGGATTTCGAGTCAGATAATCATTCACCAGGACAGGAGATCTATTGAATGTCTGCAGCAACTGGCAAAAAAGCCGTATTACAGCTTGATGGCAAAGAAATTGAATTACCAATTTACAGCGGCACATTGGGCCCAGATGTAATTGACGTTAAAGATGTATTGGCATCTGGTCATTTTACTTTCGATCCTGGTTTTATGGCGACAGCTGCTTGCGAATCTAAGATCACATTCATTGATGGTGACAAAGGTGTGTTATTACACCGTGGCTATCCGATTGATCAATTAGCGACTCAAGCAGACTATTTAGAAACTTGCTACTTATTATTAAATGGCGAGCTTCCAAATGCTGAACAGAAAGCAGAATTTGATGCTAAAGTTCGCAACCACACTATGGTTCATGACCAAGTAAGCCGTTTCTTCAATGGTTTCCGTCGTGATGCTCACCCTATGGCAATCATGGTTGGTGTAGTAGGTGCATTATCTGCGTTTTATCACAACGGTTTAGACATCGAAGATGTTAACCATCGTGAAATTACTGCAATTCGCTTAATCGCGAAAATCCCTACGCTTGCAGCGTGGAGCTATAAGTACACTGTAGGTCAACCATTCATTTACCCACGTAATGACTTAGGTTATGCAGAAAACTTCTTGCACATGATGTTTGCAACTCCTGCTGATCGTGACTACAAAGTAAATCCTGTTCTTGCACGTGCAATGGATCGTATCTTTACGCTTCATGCTGACCACGAGCAAAATGCATCTACGTCTACAGTTCGTCTTGCTGGTTCTACTGGTGCGAACCCATATGCATGTATCTCTGCTGGTATCTCTGCACTTTGGGGACCTGCTCACGGTGGTGCAAACGAAGCTGTACTTAAAATGTTAGATGAAATTGGTAGCGTAGAAAACGTTGCTGAATTCATGGAAAAAGTGAAAAGCAAAGAAGTTAAACTCATGGGCTTCGGTCACCGTGTTTACAAAAACTTCGATCCACGTGCGAAAGTCATGAAACAAACTTGTGACGAAGTACTTGAAGCTTTAGGTATCCAAGATCCACAACTTGCTCTTGCAATGGAACTTGAAAGAATTGCGCTTTCTGATGAATACTTCATCAAGCGTAACTTGTATCCAAACGTAGACTTCTATTCAGGTATCATCTTAAAAGCGATTGGTATCCCAACAGAAATGTTTACTGTAATCTTCGCGCTTGCACGTACAGTTGGTTGGATCAGCCACTGGTTAGAAATGCACAGCGGTCCTTACAAGATCGGTCGTCCACGTCAGCTTTACACAGGCTCGACTCAACGCGACATCAAACGTTAATTTTATTTTTAAAATTAATGTTAAAAAAGCTGCCAAATGGCAGCTTTTTTATTAGAAACAGTATTATCAAAATGAATTAACGCCCCCAATCTATATCTTTTGCATATGGTTCGACCATTTTAATACGTTTCACATTTTCTTTTTCAATTTGAGTCAAACGTGCATCTACATTTAGATAACATGGCATATACCAATCATATTGTGAGAAAGTGATCGCCCATTTTTTATTTTGAAAAGCATATCCATGACGTGCATAAATTTCATTGCGCATATATTGCAATTGACCTAAAGGTACTTGTAAATCAGCATCTTTTAACAAACGCAGAGAAGCATCAGGAAATTCCCCTTGCTCTTTTGCATATTTACATTGCTGTGCATTTAAACTAAAAAATTTAGGTTTTACCGTTTGAGTTGCAGACGACCATTGCGCGTCAATCGGTGAAGTATTCCCCTTATAATTCAATACGAATCGACCAACATCCACCCCCTGCCCAATTTCATTCAAGCTTAATGTATAATTTGAATCAGTTTGCTTAATTTTCCCTTTAAAATTTAGTTGCTTACCATTCAAAACACTATAACCAGTAACATCATTACCTTTTTGCTGCATAAACAAAGAAATTTTTTGTTCATCGTTATATAACCCTGTCCATGAAGGTGCTATTTGAGCGGGTTGTGCTAAAGTCAGCGTAGTGCTTGATAAAATAGCAATCGCAATTAATAATTGTTTAGGCTTATTCATTTTAATGTTCTCATCTAAAAAGACTATTTAAATTATTTTGCTTGCACAGCATATCAGTGATCAATATTTATGTGGAAAATACTCAACCGATTCTCTCAATTGATCATCATATTAGTTTTCGGCTATCTATCTTGGTTAATGCTTAAAATCTGCCTGAATTATTTCCCTTGGTCAGATAGCACCAATTTTTTAGTTCTTAAGCAAGATGTCGTGCACACTCAGCCTTGGCGCTTTGCATTTCAAACTCATGTTATCACTAGCAGCTTGGTATTATTGGCGGGTTTTACCCAATTCTCACATTCAATTCGAAACAACACACCACATTTACATCGCTGTGCGGGCTGGCTTTATATTATTGCAACACTAGGAGTCGCCTTGCCTAGCGGCTTCATTCTTGCAATCTCAGCAAATGGAGGTCTAAGTACTCAAATCTGCTTTGTCATTCTTGGATTATTATGGGGAACAAGTACCCTATTTGCACTTTATTATGCTTTTAAAAAAAAATGGATTGCACATCGTAACTGGATGATTCGAAGTTTTGCTTTAGCCTTATCTGCATTAAGCTTAAGAACATGGAAACTTGCACTTTACCAAATTCAACCCTATTGGGATTGGCTTACACCAATCCACATTTATCAGCTTGAAGCATGGTTAGGCTGGACGATAAATGTATTAATTGCTGAAATGGTTATTTATTGGCTAACTTTTCGTAAAAAATCTTTTTAGATCTCATCTTCTTCTAGGGCACGTAACAAGGTTGCACTGATACCATCTGCACGTAACCATGCCAATTCATAACTCGCCTTCGCCAAAGCCAGCACACGACGCTCAAACTCATCCCAAATTGGTTTAACCTGTGAATCTGTAATACCAAGCCCACTATCATGTGCCAAATGCTTATTCTTCTCGCAAATTTTCAAAGCATGATACAACTTTCGCCCTGTAGTGGCTGTCTCTAAGACACGAATATGTTTACTGTGAATAAAACCTTCAATATGTTGAAGATTCGCATGAGGTAGCAAAGGCACTAATATTTGATTCAATTGTGCATCCAATCGCCTCCAAACCATCAGTCTTTGCTCAGGCGTATAGGTGTTCCACTGAATCACTTCATGATTAAAACGTCGACAACCACGACAAACCAGATCACCAAATACCGTTGAGCAACGTCCTGCACAGGGGGTCAATGATGGAATTCGACGATCGTTACTCAAAACCAACTCCTTTAAAACCATATTTGCTTTATGGCTTTCTCGCTTATTTTCAGATTTCGCGCTAAAATGTGCGCCTTATTTTTCTATCTTAATACATTTGGAGTTATCCATGAACGCTACTGTAGAACAGCTTGCACCTGTAGAACAGCAAGCGACCAATAATTGGGTTGTTGCGGCACTATATCAATTTAAAGAAGTTTCAGATGCAGCAGACCTGCAACAACGTCTTTTGAACTTAGTGAAGAGCATCAATTTATGTGGAACTCTGATTGTAGCGTCTGAAGGAATTAATGGAACTGTTGCTGGCGACCGTGCCGCGATTGATACCGTTCATCAATTCCTTTTAAACGAAGGTTTCAATGCAATGGAATATAAAGAGTCTGAAAGCTCTGAAAAACCATTCCGTAAAATGAAAATTAAACTTAAAAATGAAATTGTCACTTTAGGTGTCGAAGTTAAGCCACGTGATTTAGTTGGCCACTATCTTGATCCTAAAGAATGGAATGATCTGATTAGTCGTGATGACGTGATCCTGATCGACACTCGCAATGACTATGAATACAAAGCTGGTACATTTAAAGGTGCGATTGATCCGAAAACTGAAAGTTTTCGTGAATTTCCTGAATATGTAAAACAAAACCTTGAACAACATAAAGATAAAAAAATTGCGATGTTCTGTACAGGCGGTATTCGTTGCGAGAAATCAACTTCTCTACTTCTACAAGAAGGCTTTAATGAAGTTTATCATCTCAAAGGCGGTATTTTAAAATATCTAGAAGAAACCCCTGCGGAAGAAAGCATGTGGGAAGGTGAATGCTTCGTATTTGATGGTCGTACGGCGGTAACTCACGGCGTTGAAGAAGGTGAAAATATTAAGTGTCACGCTTGTGGATGGCCACTTACTAAGGTTGAAGCTGAATTACCAAGCTATGAACACGGCGTGTCTTGTGTTTACTGTATTGATAAAACTACGGATAAACAAAAAGCTGGCTTCCGTATGCGTCAGTCACAAATTGCAGCGGCAAAACGCAAGCGTCTATAAATAAGTATAAACATTTAATAAAAAGCCTTAGCTCAAACTAAGGCTTTTTTTATTTTAATCATCAAGATTATTAACCAATACATCATTGAGAGTTATTTAGACAACCTTTATTCTAAACCCTAATTCACAAATCATATTTAGGCGCTATGGGACTGGAAGATTGGGTATTATCCATCATGGAGAAACTAGGATACTTGGGTATCGCATTTTTAATGTTTCTTGATAATATTTTCCCACCAATTCCATCCGAAATCATTATGCCATCCGCAGGCTATACTGCGGCAAAAGGTGAACTGACTTTAATCGGAGTGATTATTGCTGGTAGTATCGGCTCACTTCTAGCTGCGGCATTACTGTATTGGATTGGTAGAAAGATTCCGCAACACCACCTTTTTACTCTTGTCGAACGCTACGGAAAATACCTCCGTATTAGTGTTGCTGATCTTGAAAAATCATTAGTTTGGTTTGAAAAATATGGGCATAGGATCGTTTTTTTTGGTCGTATGGTACCTGCAGTTCGCTCATTAATTAGTATCCCAGCAGGTATGAGCAAAATGCCATTTAGTAAGTTCATGGCTTACAGTGCTGCAGGTACAATCCTTTGGACCACGCTACTTGCCTATGTTGGTTATCATTTTAGTGAAAATCCAGCATTGATGAGTGCTATTACACAACGTATTGGCACTATTATTTTAGCTATTGCAATAGCATACGTACTTTGGTTCTTAATCAAGAAATTCTATTTATCAAAAAAATAGTAGATGACATTTTCAACTCTATTTAAATGAATACTGAGGTTCAAATAATGCAACATGATTTTTGGCATGACAAATGGCAAAACAATAATATTGGTTTTCATCAAGACCAACCTCACGCCCTACTAACCCAATATTTTAGATCATTAGATTTAAAGCCTCATGCTCGTATTTTTGTTCCACTTTGTGGTAAAAGTTTAGATATAAGTTGGCTAATAAATCAGGGTTATCAAATAGTTGGTATTGATCTTAGCCCTATTGCAATCCAAGATCTTATTTCAAATTTAGAATTGAGTTTTAAAGAGACGCAATCAGGTGAATTGACTCACTATCAACATTCTCAAATTGAATTATTCGTTGGTGATTTTTTCCAATTAACAGCACAACAACTTGGAGATATAGATGCTGTCTACGATCGAGCTGCTCTAATTGCTCTTCCACAACAAATGCGAAGCCAATACACACAACATTTGTCAGACATTACAAAACAAGCACCTCAGCTATTAATTAGCCTTGAATATGATCAGAACTTACTTAAAGGACCACCATTCTCCGTTCCTAAAGATGAATTAACAAAGCATTACGCAGAACATTACAATTTTGAATTATTAACAACTGCAACAGAAAATCTTAGAAATAAAGCAACAGCCAATGAAAGTATTTGGCATCTCAGCCGTAAGGAAAAATAAATTCATAGATGATCTAGACAGAACATTAGCTCTGGAGAATGATGATATTCTCCCAGAGTGTTTATCAATTCAAGAAAGCCAAACTTATCCAATAAAACATATTCGATTAATGAATTAACTTATTTCCGAAAGTAGATTAACTCAAAGTTCTACACCAATCTTGGCTTGATTGCATCTCTGAACGCAGCCAATCTCTAAATAATATTTTACGAATATCACTCTCAAAAGGTTGAGCTGATAATAAAACATATGATGAACCATCTTGATAAACTGGACTTAATATATTGAACATTTTGTATTTAATTTCTTTTTCAACAGTATAAGCAGAAACTATAGTTGCACCTAAACCAGCTAAACATGCCTCTATACATAAATAAAAATGCTCCAATGTAAATTTTTTACAATTCTGAAACTGCTCAGGATATTGATTTTTAAATTGTTGCCAAAGCTTCGGTCTTGATGTAGAAACAAACATTTTTTGATTATTTTCTATATTATTTTTAGCAATTACACAGAGCATTTGCTCTTCTGCTATTTTCTCACTAAAAACCTCTCCTCCCCAATCAAAATCATTTCGTCTTAATGCCAAATCTATATCTTGCGTAGTAAAATCGACACGTCCTCCACCCGTTAATAAAATCACATCAAACTCTGGATAAAGTTGCTTAAAGTGAGCTAAACGAGGAATCAACCACTTCATCGCCAAAGTTGATTCACACGATAAAATAAGGTTCTGATCCTTTTTGTTATATTGTCTGATTTGTAATAAGCATTGTTCTATTTGTTGAAATATTTGCTGACAACAATCAAATAATTGTTTCCCGTCAGACGTTAATGCAAGTTTTCGATTTTCTCGAATAAATAAAACCAATCCCAAACTTTCTTCCAAATTTTTAAGTTGCTTACTCACTGCACTTTGGGTAACAAATAAATTTTCCGCAGCAACCGTCACACTCTCATAAAGCGCCACATAATAAAAAAACTTAAGTGAATTCAAAGGCAATCGCTCAATCATTCCAAAAACTCATATATAACAGGAATTAAATTCAATTTTAAATATAGCAAGAATATGAAAAATATAAAAAATATTTAAATATGCAATTCAGGAATAGATGAGTGAATGAAATTATTACTGTGGGCTTAATCACTTTACTTGCAGTCATTAGCCCTGGTGCTGACTTTGCTATTGTCACACGAAATAGTTATCTCTATGGTCGCAATTTGGGGATGTGTACCGCCTATGGCATTGCGATGGGTGTTTGGGTCCACATCATTTATAGCTTAATTGGACTGACTTTATTGCAACACTCACTTCCCAACTTAATTCAACTTATTCAATATATTGGTGCAAGCTATTTAATCTATATTGGCTATCAAACCTTTACTCAAACCCCAATTTTGCTTGATGAAAATAGCAATCGGATGACACGCTGGCATGCTATTAAATATGGATTTTTCACCAATAGCCTTAATCCAAAAACCACACTTTTTGTTATGAGTATTTATTCGCAACTCTTAATAACCAGTAGCAACAGTCTACACAAATTAATCGCATATGGATTTTTTATCTCTAGCAGCCATTTAGCTTGGTTTTGTTTAGTAGCAATTTTTTGCTCCACACCTATCATTCGAAATAAAATTCTTACTCAACAAGTCAGAATCAATCGAATGATTGGCTGCATTTTAATTATCTTAGGGTTTAGCTTATTTTTAACTCAACTCTAATTCATCATCACCAAGTTATCATCATAAAAAAACGTCCTTTAAGGACGTTTTAATACTTAAATTTCTACTACAACATCTTTCAAAGTGAAATTATTTTGAGATCAACAAACTCATTAAGCTGGTGTGTGGTACATGAGATAAATTTCGTTCAAATTATCAGGAATTTCTTCCGCTAATTCATCCATCAATTGACCATTCCGGCGGAAAGACTCCATTTGAGGATCTTCTTCATCAATGCCACTAAACACCATAATTGGTAAAGTTAAATCAACCAATTGTTCTTCAAACTCTGGAGCAAACCATGCCTCTTCATTTAAGAACATTGCATCAACAAAACCAACACTCCAATCACCTAGACTTGAATCAACATCTGCTTCTTCAATTTCAAAAGGGAATTCAATTCCGTTTTCATTGGCTAAATCTTGGCGAATAGACTCTAACCAAGCTTTGATTTGTTCAATGATTTCACTAGGAACTTTCTTTTGATTACTCTCAAAAAGCTCATCCAACCAACGATCAAATTTTGGACCAACCGCGATAGCACACAAAAAGCCATGAGTCGCTGCAAAATCTAAACCGTGCTCATTTTGATCACCGTCAAGAAAATTACTCAATAAGTCTAAATCTAATGTGCTCATTTTATGATCCAAATTTTAAATACATCGGCAACAGCATAACATTTTCAAACATAAAGTCTTAGCAATTTTGCTTCGCTTTAGTCATCCAAATCATCGTCGTCGAAATCATAATCGAAATCTTTTAATTCTCGTTCTAAACGGCGTTGAGCGAGTAGATCATCAATCAAACGGCGCTTTTCTAATGATTCTTTGGCACTGATTTTGCCTGATGACTCATCAAAACCAACATCATCCTCACCGTAGTTATCATCATCTAATTCGAAATCTGTAGAAGACACTAACAGTACCTCTAAATGAAAAAATATAAATGGGTCTAGCCGCTATTTATCGGTCTTATTAAACCTTGTCAAGTTTTATTTGATTTTTTCACTATAAAATGGTGTTTTGTACTTTTTTTCATCGTTTTTTTTGTGTATTTATATTCTAACAATTGTACAAATGAAAAAATTCTTGAATAGGAATTCTCTGCTTGAAAAATTATGACACACCCCCATATTTAAGAAACTACAGTTCAATCCAACCTATTTTTTATTTAAAGCTAGCGGATCAAATCCAAAACATTCCTCGTGAATTGTGCTATCATGCACGGTTTTTCACCGCCACAGATTCAACAAAAGAGTAAGCAAAGATGAGCGATATGAATTCCCCTACTTCGCAAGTAGCGGCTCTGATTAGCCGAGGCAAAGAACAAGGTTACTTAACTTACGCTGAGGTTAACGATCATCTACCAGACTCAATTACGGAAAGTGAGCAGATTGAAGACATCATTCAGATGCTTCAAGACGTTGGTATTCCAGTGCATGAACGTGCACCAGAAACTGATGACACCATGTTTGGTGAATCTACTGAAGCTGCGGACGAAGTCGCTGAAGAAGAAGCTGCTGCCGTATTAGCATCGGTTGAAAGTGAGCCTGGTCGTACCACTGACCCTGTACGTATGTACATGCGTGAAATGGGGACAGTTGAACTTTTAACACGTGAAGGCGAAATTAGCATTGCAAAACGTATCGAAGAAGGTATTCGTGACGTTTTACATTCAATTGCTTATTGGCCAAATGCTGTTGAAGTCGTTTTACAAGAATATAATGACTTTTTAACAGGTGAGCGTCGTCTTGCCGATATTCTTTCTGGCTACTTAGACCCAGAAACTGATGATGACATTCCAGAAGTACTGGAAGAAGAAGCAGAACTTGAAGAAGCTGAAAGCGCTTCACCTGCGACAAAAGATGTAAAACTTGATGATGATGACGAAGACGAAGAATCTGAAGGTGATGATGATTCCGAAGGTGAATCTGGACCTGATCCTGAAATCGCCAAAGTTCGTTTTTCTGAACTAGAAGCTGCTTGGAATGATACAAAAGCAATTGTAGCAAAACATGGTCGCAATAGTGACGAAGCAAAAGCTGCACTAGAAGCTTTAGCTGCAGTCTTTATGATGTTCAAATTCACACCACGTTTATTTGACATCATTTCAGAAATGATTCGCGGCACACATGAACAAATTCGTACCAATGAACGTGAAATCATGCGTTATGCAGTGCGTCGTGGTCGTATGGATCGTAATCAATTCCGTACAACGTTCCCTGAACAAGAGTCAAATCCAACTTGGTTAGATGAACAAATCGCGAAAGCCCCTGCTGAAACCAAAGCACATTTAGAAAAAGTGCGCCCTGACGTATTGGCATTCCAGCAGAAGATTGCCGATATTGAGAAAGACCTTGGTTTGAACGTAAAAGATATCAAAGATATCTCTAAACGTATGGCAGTTGGTGAAGCGAAAGCACGTCGCGCCAAGAAAGAAATGGTTGAAGCAAACTTACGTTTGGTTATTTCGATTGCGAAGAAATACACCAACCGTGGCTTACAGTTCCTTGATTTGATTCAAGAAGGTAACATTGGTTTGATGAAGGCTGTAGACAAGTTTGAATATCGTCGTGGTTATAAATTCTCGACTTATGCAACTTGGTGGATTCGTCAGGCGATTACTCGTTCAATTGCCGATCAAGCGCGTACTATTCGTATTCCAGTCCACATGATTGAAACGATTAACAAGATCAATCGTGTATCACGTCAACTTCTTCAAGAAATGGGACGTGAACCGACACCTGAAGAATTAGGTGAACGTCTTGAAATGGACGAGGTTAAGGTTCGTAAAGTACTTAAAATCGCAAAAGAACCGATTTCGATGGAAACACCGATCGGTGATGACGAAGATTCGCATCTTGGTGACTTCATTGAGGACTCAAACATCACATCTCCAGTCGATGCTGCGACCTCAGAAGGTTTAAAAGAAGCGACACGTGAAGTACTTGAAAACTTAACAGAACGTGAAGCTAAAGTCTTAAAAATGCGTTTTGGTATCGATATGCCGACTGACCATACTTTAGAAGAAGTGGGTAAACAGTTTGACGTAACACGTGAACGTATCCGTCAGATTGAAGCGAAAGCATTACGTAAACTTCGCCACCCTTCTCGCTCTGAACATTTACGTTCATTCTTGGAAAATGACTAATTGATGGGAAGTTTTGAGTGATGGCGTAAGCCCTTAATCGAGACTTGAAATTAAACATTCCATCCCCATCTAGTTATTAGATCATAAGCGCCTGCACTGATGCAGGCGTTTCAAATTAAAGAGGTTGCTCATGTTAGACCGCACTCCTTCTCGTGAATTGCAAGAACATCTTTGGGTTTTCCCGATGGACTATCCAATCAAATTGATTGGTAATGCAGGGGATGAACTTCGAGTGGCTGTTGTTGATATTTTGCAGAAGCACTTCCCTGAATTCGATGGTGGTACAGTAAAAGTACAACCTTCACGTACAGGTAAATACCATTCTTTGACTGCACAATTACGCTTCGAAGAATTAGAACAAGTTCATGCGCTATATGCTGATCTTGCAGCCTGTCCTTTAATTAAGACAGCGCTTTAAGTAAGAAATCCAAAATACGAAAGTGTTTTGGATTTTTTGTGAGAATAATAATGCAAAACATTGATGATGAATTCTATGAACGAGCTGATCAGCATATTCAATTGTCTAATCAGCAGATAACGGAAGCAATCGGACGAGGAAAAGTCAGCGCTTCCATGCTTTACGCAACATCACGCTTTAATGCTTGGGTGAGCGCAACAGGATGGAATACTGGTGAAGAATTAGCGAATGCTAAAGAAGAAACAATAGAATATTTCCTAACCGAATATAGAAAAATGCTTGAAGAAAATCTTGATGATTATATTGAAAATTTTCAAGAATATATGTTTATTCCTCCAGAATCAGAGATATTCAACGAATAAGAAATATTAAATGCCATATGAAATTTTTTAAACGTATACCTTTTATCTGCTTAGCCCTCATTTGGAGTTTTACTTGCTTTTATGCAGGTTCTTTCAGTACATACGTTCATCAAAATTTATGTTACAGCGAAACGCTATCTATCTTAGGTGAAAATTCTGTAAAAATATCAAATTCAGGTGAGCCAATAATATTTATAAAATGGGCTAAGTTTATTAATGACCTCCCCATTGCTGGATATGAATCAAACTGTGCAGAAATACTTGAGTATGTAAAGCAAGGTGTTAAAAATGAATTCTAAACCCTCCTTAATCGTTCGTTGTTTCAATGATCTACAAGACTACACAGCTCGTTTTGAAGCAATGAAAGACTTTACAACCAATCGCGATGAAACCACACCCGATGAAGTTTGGTTATTACAACATCAAGATGTTTTGACTCAAGGGCAAGCAGGTAAAGCTGAACATATCCTGATGCACAGCAACCTCCCTGTTGTCCATACTGATCGCGGGGGACAGGTCACTTGGCATGGTAAGGGTCAACTCGTTGCTTATTTCCTATTAGATTTAAACCGTTTGAAATGGCATGTCCGAACTTTAGTCAGCTTTGCTGAACAAGCCATGATTGAGTTGCTGAAACAATACAATATTGAGGCTTATGCTAAGCCTGATGCACCAGGTGTCTATGTTGATGGTCTTAAAATCGGGTCTTTAGGTTTTAAAATTCGCCGTGGTCGTAGTTACCACGGTTTAGCCTTAAATATTGATTGTGATTTAACAGGCTTTCAAACCATTAATCCTTGTGGATACGCAGGTTTAGAAATGGTACGCTTGCAAGACTTGCTTGAAGATTACCCAAGCTTTGAGCAACTTTGTCATGATTTTATTAGCTATTTACAAAATACGAATTTCTTTCATGACCTTGTAGTCAAATCTGAATAAACTACTTTTAAATTCCAAAGAAATAAATTAGAGTAATTACTCTAAATTTGCTTTTGCATAATTTTAACAAGGGATACGCGAGTGATTTCGACCAAAGCAGTGAAGCCCACTTTGCAATTTGCCTACGTAAAACTCATGATGGATGTCGTCGGTCGTGGTTTAGTAATGGCAAGCCAAGTGGATGACGAAGTACAACAGGAAGTCTCTAAATTTCCAGTTGGCTTTATACTTTCAATGAATGTTTTCCCAAATGGTCCTGCATTTATTGCACGAGTGACCGAAGAAAAACAATTGGAGCTTTTACCTAATTATAAAGGCAAACCAGATTTAACAATTACTTTTAAACATTTAACACATGCTTTCCTTGTATTTTCTTTCCAAGAAAGTACCGCTCAAGCATTTGCTAACGACCGTATGATCGCTGATGGTGATGTTTCAAGTGCCATTCGATTAGTTCGTTGTTTAAATAAAATGGAAGCGTTAATTCTACCTAAATTGATTGCATCACTTGCTGTGAAACGTTATCCAGCTGAATTAACATTCAAAGAAAAATTCACTGGCGCAAAAAATATCTACCTCAAAGTCGCACAATCATATTTCAAACGGAGCGCATAACATGGCTAAGCCTTATTACGAATTTTTCTGTCCTGTAAAAGTAATTGCTGGTAACGCTGCGTTAGAGCACATCCCTTTTGAACTTGCGACTCTAGGCGCAAAACGCCCAATGATCATTACCGATAAAGGCGTACGTGCAAATGGTCTACTCAGCCCAATTGAAGCTGCTTTTAGCACAACAGATGCTGTAATTGGTGCAATTTTTGATGACGTTCCACCCGATTCAAGCTTAGAAGTAGTACGTGCAGCAGCACAACTGTATCGCGAAAAAAAATGTGATGCGATTATTGCGATTGGTGGTGGTTCGGTTATTGATACATCGAAAGCAACTAATATTTTAGTTTCAGAAGGTGGCGATGATTTATTGCAATACTCAGGTGCGCATAACCTACCAAAACCATTAAAACCATTCTTCGTCATTCCAACAACGTCTGGTACAGGTTCTGAAGCAACTATGGTTGCTGTTGTTTCTGATACGCAAAAAAACGTCAAACTTGCATTTGCTTCTTACTACCTCATGCCACATGCTGCAATTCTTGATCCGCGCATGACACAAACATTGCCACCACACCTAACTGCAATGACAGGTATGGATGCACTAACTCACTGTGTTGAAGCTTATACATGCTTAGCAGCGAATCCTTTAAGTGATGCTTATGCAAGTGCTGGTATAAAGAAAATTAGTGAAAACTTATTCAAAGTTTTAGACAACCCAAGTGATGCACAAGGTCGTTTAGAGCTTGCTCAAGCATCAACTATGGCGGGAATCGCATTCTCTAATTCAATGGTAGGTTTAGTACACTCACTTGGTCACGCCTTAGGCGCAGTTGCTCACCTACCCCATGGTCTTTGCATGAACTTATTCTTGCCATATGTGCTTGAATACAACAAAGAAGTTAATGGTGCTAAGATTGGTGAATTATTGCTTCCACTTGCAGGTGCAGATATTTATGCACAGACACCTGCCAATCTGCGAGCAGAAAAAGCCATTGCAACTATTTTAACTATGCGTGATCGTTTATTCACGCTTACTAAACTTCCACGCACTTTACGTGAAACGGGTAAAGTGACAGAAGCACAGTTAGACGAAGTTGCTGAAAAAGCGCTAAATGATGGTTCAATCATTTACAATCCAAAAGAAGCAAATTTAGAAGATCTTCGTGCAATTTTGCAAAAAGCTTGGTAATTCATTAAGTTAAATAAAAAATTTAACTTTCAAAGCCCCGATATAATCTCGTTATCGGGGCTTTGCTATTTTAAGTGAATCTTTATTCATCTATTTCTTTGGCGAATTGGCAAAAAAATTGCTAAAAGAAGCATAAAAGTACTGACAATTTATAATAAATTACGATAAATTGGCGCACTTCTTTATTTTGTAGCGGGGGTCATTTTTGTCTCAAATGGCCCTTAAAACCATAGCTGATCTTTGATCAACGATTATGAGGATAACGCCGTTGACAAATATTTCTGGGACTCCATCGGTAGCTAAACTGCAAAAAACGCTAGGTCTCTGGCACATTATCATTATTGGTTTGGCTTATATTCAACCGATGACCTTATTTGACACCTTCGGTCTGGTATCAGAAGAAAGTCATCACCATGTTCCTACCTCTTATATTGTGGCATTGATTGCGATTTTGTTTACATCGCTAAGCTATGGGCACATGATTCGCCGTTATCCATCTTCTGGATCGGCTTATACTTACGCTCAAAAATCAATCCATCCAAATGTTGGCTTTATGGTGGGGTGGTCTTCTTGGCTCGATTATTTACTATCACCGATGGTCAATATCATCTTGGCGGGAATCTATCTGGATGCCTTATTTCCAAATGTAAATCATTGGGTTTGGGTGATTGTATTAACAGCCTTTATGACTGGTGTTAATTTACGTGGTGCTCGTTTTGTTGCAAACTTTAATAGCTTGATTGTTTTAGTTCAATTGATCGTCATCGGTGTATTCACCTATTTAGTTTATAACAAACTACAAATGGGGTATAACGCAGAAGGTCCGATTACTGCAGAAACACGCTATCAACTTTGGAGCTTACAACCGTTCTGGAATGAGCTAACCTCTATTGGTGCGTTAATTACAGGTGCGACTTTACTGTGCTTTTCATTTACAGGTTTTGACTCACTAAGCTCTCTAGCAGAAGAAACCAAAGATACTGAAAAGACCTTACCAAAAGCGATTTTCTTGACTGCATTATTCGCAGGTGTAATTTTTATTATTAGCACCTACTTTATGCAAATTTACTTTCCAAATGATCCAAAAAGTTACTTCCAAGATGTCGCAGCAACGCAGCCAGATATTTTATTATTGGTGGGTGGTTCGCTGTTCCAGTCTTACGTTTTAGCGTTTGCAATTGTGACTGTCATGGCATCTGGTATTTCAGCTCATGCTGGCGTATCTCGTTTAATGTATGTAATGGGTCGTGATGGTGTCATCAACAAGAAAATCTTCGGCCATATTAGTCATAAAACATATACCCCATCTTATAATATTATCATTGTAGGATTGGTCGCATTAAGCGCTGGTTTTATGAGTTTGGATGTTGTGATTTCAATGATCAGCTTTGGTGCTTTGATTGCATTTACTTTTGTGAATCTCTCAGTAATTTCTCGCTATGCATTACGTGATGGTCGCACCAAGAATTTCAAAGATATTTTAAACTTTGTCATCATTCCTCTTTGTGGCTTCCTCAGTGTCTTCGCTATGTGGCTGGAAATTGAAGATACAGCATTAAAATACGGTTTATGGTGGGCAATGTTTGGTGTTTTATATTTAGGCTATAAAACCAAAGGCTTTAAATATAATGCACCTCAACACAATGAACACGAATAAAATCATCTAAATTTAAAAAGGCGCTAAATGCGCCTTTTTATTAACTCAAAACTTAGCTATGCAGTTTTTCAACAATTGATTTAACACGTTCAGCATACAGCTTCGCTGTTTCTAAGTCCCCTGTAGGAATCTCATCTACACTCGCATCTGAAGGTGATTGAACCAGTAAACCAACAGAACCGCCTAAATTATTCACATCTTCGCGTTTAGCAGCTTTAGTATTAGCTGGAAGTAAACCTAAACTCACCCAAATACCACCATGCTGAGAAGCTAAGGTTTGTAATTGAATCAACGTCACTTGTTTATCACCATTTAAACTCGCACTGTTTGTAAAGCCTGCAAAAACTTTATCTTGCCAACCCCGCGTGAACCATACTTTTGAGGAAGCATCAGCAAATTTCTTAAATTGCCAAGGTGCTGTTCCCATATATGTTGGCGCGCCAAATACAATCGCTTGGGCATCATTTAAGGTTTGCCAATCTTGCTCTGTAATTTCACCGTTCTGATCGATTTCAATTAATGTAGCATCAATCGGTTGTGCAAAAGTTTGTGCAATTACTTTGGTGTGACCATAACCAGAGAAATAAACAACTGCAATTTTTGTCATGAGATTATCCAAAATTTTTAAAAAGTTCGATTTAATGATATATTTTAGAAACTAGGTGTCAATTAGTTACCAATCGGTAACTAGGGACATTCAATGGAGAAAAAGAAGGGTTTAAATATGAATCAAGCATTAAAATATAATATTTATCAACAACATTGCCCTGCTCGATTATTTTTTGAAAAAATTGCAGATAAATGGGTTTTGTTGATCATCAATATACTTGCAAGAGAAACTCAGCATTTTAATTTACTCAAAAAAAGTATTCAGGGTATTTCCCCAAAAGTGCTTTCACAAAAATTAAAAATGTTAGAACGAGATGGATTTATTGCAAGACAAGTACAAGATACTGCACCCATTCGTGTTGATTACTCATTAACCCCACTCGGCTTAGAAGTCGCAAAAATGGCATATCAATTAAAAGACTGGGCAGAGAGTAATATTGAACAAGTCATTTATGCACAGCAACGTTTTGATGCAATACAAGAACAATAATTCTAATCATTCAGTGAGGTGTGTATGTATCCACAGCCTTTAATTGCGGTAGCTGATGTCGAAAAAACCAGTCAGTGGTATCAAACAATACTTGGTTTAGAAAGCGGGCATGGTGGCAGAGAATATGAACAATTGTTATTTGAGCAGCATATGGTGTTACAACTGCACCAATGGCAAGCTCATGACCACTCACATATCAGTGACCCCAAACGGCTGATTGGAAATGGGGTTTTATTGTGGTTTGAAAGCAATCGATTTGATGAGATTGTTCAAAAATTACAAACTCATCAAATCGAAATTTTAGAAGGACCGAAATACAACCCTAACGCACACCATCGAGAGATTTGGTTTAAAGATCTGAATGGTTATACCTTGGTTATTGCGAGCCCGTATGGTGATCTCTAACCCAAGGAACTAAAGTTGTTTAAAGCCCTGTTGCCGCCACGCTTCATAGACAATAACTGCAGTTGCGTTAGAGAGGTTTAAGCTTCTTGAGTTTTCAGCCATTGGCAAACGAATCCACTGCTCTTGTGGGAACATTAAACGCACTTGTTCAGGTAAACCACGAGTTTCAGGTCCCATTAACAAAGCAACTGGACGATTAAGATCGACGGTATGCGGTGTCGCTGTACCTTTAGTGGTCAGTGGAAAAACATGCTCAACACCTTTGGTTTTTAAATCGGCAAGACAGAGTTCGATATTGTCCCAAATTTGCATTCTTGCCCATTCGTGGTAATCCAAACCTGCTCGCTTCAATTTCTTATCGTCTAGTTCAAAACCTAAAGGTCTCACTAAATGCAATTGAGCACCTGTATTGGCACACAAACGAATAATATTACCTGTGTTTGCAGGTATTTCTGGTTCGTATAGGACAACATGAATCACAAATTTTCTCTACTATTCAAATTCTCCAGATCTACTTATTAAATAGATCTGGAATGACGACAACGCCATAAAGGAAATTTTATTGCCATTTTAACTGTTCACGCAGACTGACTACTTCACCAATAATGGTTAAAGTCGGTGCTACGATATGATGCTCAGATACTTTGGTCGCTATATCAGCTAAAGTTCCAACAACCACATTTTGATCTGGCGTGGTACCTTTGGAAATAAGTGCAACTGGCATATTTGGACGCTGGCCGTGAGCAATCAATTGCTCACAAATGCGTTCTAAACCGACTAAGCCCATGTATAACACTAAAGTTTGGTTTTCATACACTAGCTCACTCCAAGGAAGTTCTGGTGATCCCTCTTTAAGGTGTCCTGTTAAGAAACGTACACTTTGCGCGTAATCACGATGCGTGAGTGGAATACCTGCATAAGCAGAGCATCCTGACGCCGCTGTAATACCTGGCACAACTTGAAACGTAACATCAGCTTCAACTAATTCTTGAATCTCTTCGCCACCGCGCCCAAAAATAAATGGATCACCACCTTTTAAGCGGCAAACACGTTTACCCTTTTGCGCATATTCAACCAACAAAGCATTAATGCCATCTTGTGGGACTGAATGATTTGAACGTGCTTTACCGACATAAATCTTTTCAGCATCACGGCGGCACAATTCTAAGATCGGTGCAGAGACCAAACGATCATAAATCACCACATCAGCTTGTTGCATCAAGCGTAATGCTTTTAAAGTCAGCAACTCTGGATCACCGGGACCCGCACCCACTAAATAGACTTCACCTTTCGGTGCAGTCCATTCTGTTAAGGCTTGTTCAATTAAATTATTTGCTACCTCAAGATTGTCATTAAAGACTTGTTCTTTTAGTGGGCTTGCGTATAAGTTTTCCCAAAAAATACGACGCTCATCTGGATTCGCAATTTTTTCTTTAACCTGTTTACGCCATTGACCAGAAAACTCAGCTAATTTACCCATACCATGTGGAATAGAACTTTCTAACTGTGTACGAATTTGACGTGATAAAACAGGTGAAGCTCCATTTGAAGCCACAGAAATAACGAGTGGTGACCGATCAATAATTGCAGGCACCATAAAACGACAATTTGGAATATCATCCACGCTATTGACGAGAAGATTACGTATCTCACATTGCTCAAAGACAGCTTTATTCACATCAGGCTGATCTGTCGCTGCAATCACTAGGCGATAAGGCGTTACTAAAATATTTACAGAAAAAGGGGCTTGGATATATTGACCCAGTGACTTCTCAACTAATTGTTGCAAATCAGGCTCAATCTCTGGTGCAATCACATCAATAATCGCACCAGCTTTGACTAATAAGTTTGCTTTGCGGTAGGCAATATGCCCACCACCCACAATCAGACAACGTTGCTGCTGCAACTTTAAAGAGATTGGGAAAATTTCCACGATACGCCTCTATATTTTTTAGATCTGATTGAGCCCAAGCAAAAACTATGCACAAATTCGATGCATTTTAGTCGATATAACTAATACCGCCCATATATGGACGTAAAACTTCAGGAATTTCGATTGAACCATCAGCACGTTGATAGTTTTCCATCACTGCAAGCAAAGTACGACCTACAGCTAAACCTGAACCATTCAACGTATGCACCAATTCGATCTTCTTCTGATCTACGCGGTAGCGTGCTTTCATACGTCGTGCTTGGAAATCGCCCATGTTTGAGCAACTTGAGATTTCACGATAGGTATTTTGGCTTGGAACCCATACTTCTAAGTCATAAGTTTTGGTTGCACCAAACCCCATATCACCACCACAGAGCAAAATTTTACGATATGGTAAGCCTAATGCCTGCAAAATGCCCTCTGCATGTGCAGTTAAGTCTTCAAGCGCCTGCATTGAGTGCTCTGGTTTAGAAATTTGCACCATTTCGACCTTATCGAACTGATGTTGACGAATCAAACCACGGGTATCACGACCATAAGAACCTGCTTCGCTACGGAAACATGGTGTATGTGCTGCGTATTTAAGTGGCAAACGATCGGCATCTAAGATTTCATCACGCACAAAGTTTGTTACTGGCACTTCTGCGGTCGGGATCAGGTAATATTCTTTTTCACCTTGCAACTTGAATAAGTCTTCTTCAAATTTAGGTAGCTGACCTGTACCACGTAAACTATCTGCATTGACTAAATAAGGTACATACGCTTCGGTATAACCATTTTTGAGCGTATGTGTATCTAACATAAACTGCGTCAAAGCGCGTTGTAGACGTGCCAAAGGACCTTTGAGTACGCTAAAACGTGAACCTGTTAATTTGGTTGCTGTTTCAAACTCAAGCCCACCCATCCACTCACCAAGATCAGTATGATCTTTGATCTCAAAATCAAATTGGCGTGGTGTGCCCCACTTTAAGATTTCTAAGTTATCACTTTCATCTTTACCTTCTGGAACAGATTCATCAGGTAAGTTTGGAATCGCCAGTGATTTTTGCTCTAGTTCAGTTTGCAACTCAGCAAGCGCAACTTCAGCCGCTTTGATTTCATCTCCAATGGCAGCCATACGTGCCATAATTTCAGATGCATCGCCGCCCGACTTTTTGATTTGACCAACTTGTTTTGCACCAGCGTTACGTTCAGCCTGTAAATTTTCAGCTTTGGATTGTAAATCTTTACGGCGAACTTCTAAGTCAGCCCATTCTTGTACATTAAGCTGAATACCACGTTTTGCTAAAGCAGCATTCACTACTTCAATATTATTTCTGAGTAATTTTGGGTCGATCATAATCAATCATGAATAGAGAAAAAACTGGCTATAGTGTAAGGCTTTAACCTAAAAAAATACAGCGATTGGCAATAAACTATCAGCATCTATAAACAATGTTTAGATGCTGACTAACAACTAATTTGGCTCTTTAGGTAAGCTTGGTAAATATTCAGCCTTGATAAATTTTTTGGCTGAATAATACGGTAAAGTTAATTCGCTCATCCCTTCTGCATATGAAGCCAACTCATATAGAGGATAAACAAATACAATACCATTTACTCCATAATAAAAATTATCACTGACTTGCAATTGATCTTTCTTAATTTGGTGATCATCTAACCAGTTTTGATTAGCTGCATACAACTCATCGCGAAGTTTTTGATTCATTTCAGGTTTCAACAACTCTGCAACAGTAATATGTTTCTTATTCGACAAATCAAAATTCACAAATTCTTGATGTGACATACCATGCGCAGCACCGGCTGAATATGAGTAAGTCTGAATTGCGAAAGTCGCCAAATTATAATTTTGCCCTACAAAACGTACATAGGTACTACTTTCACTTAGTGATGGTTCACCAGCAGGGACTTTTACCTGTTGATCAGCTAAGTTCGAAAATGCATTCGGCTCAGCTTTTTTCATACGATTGAGAAAATATTCATCAATCCATTTTTGATTGGTTTCAACGTTTTGTAAATCATACTTGGTACAACCATCTTCTAAACAGACTTTTTGTTTGGGTATTTTGACTGCAATAACTTTCGCTTGAATGAGTGGAATATCTACTTTGTCCTTTTCATTAGTTGTATCTTTTTTAGGTTGGCAACCTGTTAATGCAATAACTGTCAGGATAGGAAGAAGCGGAATAATTTTTGATAATTGTGTAAAGTTCATCGTCATGCAAGTCTCTGATGTTTTTCTTACTATACAAAGCCTTGCCTATAGATGAAATTAAGAAATGTATCTACATTTCCAGCCAGTCATCAATTATGAAACTTATTCCTGTTTTTCAAAACCAACCCAGTTACAGTGAAAACCTAACGGCACACGGACTCCCAATTCTATTTCAGCTTGAACACTCATCTCTACGCCTTTCACTTTAAGTATCGCCACTTTTGAGGCTTCGCCATGTATGTGGTGTAAATACGTCATTAAATAACCTTGTCCCTCAGCACTTTGAAAATGCTCAGGTACGAATGTTACCTCACCCACGATCCACTGCTGACCGAAATCATAAGTGCGGTTGGTTTCTAAAACCAAATCATGGATTTTCAAAACATTGAATAAGCCATCTTGTGGAAAACCCAAAGTATATAAATAACGGTAGGAATTCCCCGTATAACGCTCATCAATTTTTGGAAATTCCTGAATATCAGTATCCACAATAACTCGATTGATGCACTTTAAATTCGAATCAATTATCCAACGTTCCAATATCGCATGTTGATCCTCATAGGCCGCATGTTGAGAATGTTCAAAATCATTTTTATGAACTAAAACATCTAATATAATTTGGCTTTTCTCATCTCGAAAAGCATTCGCAGCATGGAAAATAAAACAAGGAGAAATATTGATCCAGCGGATACTCTCAGCTTCTCCATACTTCGCTAAAATACCAATGCGCGCTTGATGTTGTTCATTCCATTGATAAGGCACGCTCTTGCCTGTAAATAACCGAGTGAGGGAAAATGTGAGAGGAAAATCAAAAACGATCACATCCTGTTCTGTTATGAGGCAATCATGAATCATAGGACCATGTTGTAAAAAAATTTGGGTCACATGAATCAACTCACCCTTCCCATCAATCACTTGATAATAGGCATTTTTACGATCAAGAGCATCGTAACAAATTGCATGTAAGTGCCCCGTTTTCTGATCCTTACGAGGATGTGCGGTAAACGGCAGATCCGCATCACTATTAAAAAGCTGATAACGTTCCGCATTTAGTTCATAGTCCAAGCAGATTGGGAAAGCACCCGCCTCGATCACTGCCCACAGTTTTCCAGCATGCTTAAAGATATTTGTATTAATAACATCATGAGCCCCCCTCCTATACCCCTGTATAGATTGCTGTTTTTTATTTTCCTGAACTATATCTGTTGCAATCATTTTGCTTTTAAACCAGATCGCTTCTCCATTTTGTAGTTTAAGTCCGTGGACCATACCGTCACCCAGATACCATTCAAATAATGTTAATTTTTTGACATAGATTGGATTTGAACCAATTCGCAGTAATAACCCATGCAAGTGCTTTGGGATTTCTCCAGTCACTTTAAAGTTTGAAATTTCAGTTTCATTTACAGGTCGGTATACAATTTTTTGATAAATATCCTTCTCATTACGAGAGGCATGTCGTCTTAAGAATAAACCAATAATCCTAATCAATTTTTGTTTTAAAACATTCTTCAGCGATTTCAACACTGTCATTTTAGGATAATTATGAATTGCTTTCTGATCAGCCAAATCTTTCATTTTTATTAAAAATATTCTTGAATTATTATCTAAGAATAAAATAAACCATCTTTTAAATCCAATAAACTTCAAGATGAATAGAGAGTATTAATCTCTAGACTGTTGAACTTCTAAAGAAAACTTTTATTAATGTCGTCCTATCATAAAAAAGCAACCCACAGGTTGCTTTTCACTTATCCTTCATCACTTACTGATCAATAATATCCGTACCTTTCGGTGGCGTGAAATTAAAAACTGATGCAGGAATAGTTGGATTAACTTTTACATTAGTAAAGCGAACATTCGTTGTTTGACCTAAAGAATCTTGTAAGACCATTAAGTTAGGTGCCTTATTTGCACCAAAACTAATCGTTAAACTTTGAAATGCTCCATCCTCTTGTTTTGGATACAAAGTATAATAAAGCTTACTACGATCAGGCTGCGTTACGCGATAAGATTGCATAATCTGATTGGTATTCCCTGACAGTAAAAGCGCTGGGGTATTCGCAATTTGATCATCCAAACTTTGACGTACAGCTTGTTGAAGATCAGGATCATAAATCCAGACTACTTTACCTGTGGTCACAATCGTTTGTTTAGCAGGACTTGTGGTTTCCCAATAAAACTTTCCAGGTCGTTCAACTTTCATTGAACCTTTAAAAGTCTGATTCATATGTTGAGCAGTTAAACCTTTTTTCTGAACTGCTTTATTACTCGCAGCTACTTTGGTACTTTGTTCAAAATCTGCTGTGAATCTTTGTAATCCAGAGAGTTGTTGAACCAAACTATTCGTCGCCTGCTGAGTCGATGCAGCCACGGGTGCAGCAAATACCTGACTACTCACAACAGGAGCAAGTGTAGCTACACTTAAAGTTGTTGCATAAGCGATTTTTTTTACGAAATTCATAAAATGAACCTTCTATCAGATTTTTACTGTTATGACGACATCTTACTGTTTTTGATCATTTAAAAAATGAAGAAAAGCATTGGTTTTGTGTAATTCGTGTCGCAAAGTTCTGCATTATGTATGAAGTTACAGCCTTTATGTAGAAATTGTAATAATAAAAGTGCTTAGCGATAAAGATCCAAGAAGAATACATTTTTACTGATTATGTCTGAAATGAGAAACTGTTTATCAACAATATGCTAGACGAAAAATTAGATTTTGTTAGTCTACTATAAGCTCTATTTAGAAGTATAACGAATGAAAAGCCTTGCCTTTATTCACCGTAATGATACCCGCTTTGCCATCGGTGACTTTTATCCTGCTCTTTCCGTATTTTCCTATCAAGAGTTGGGTAATACCACTTCACCTTTTTTACTCTTAGATCATCTTGGACCTGGTATTTTAGAGCCTAAAAGTAATAAAAAAGGTGTCCACGAACACCCTCATCGTGGTTTTGAAACCGTGACCTTCGTTTTTGCTGGGGAATTAGAGCATCAAGATTCAATTGGGCACGGGGGGATTATTAAACAAGGTGATGTGCAGTGGATGACAGCTGCCTCTGGGGTACAGCATATTGAACATTTCAGCCCAGAATTCAGAGAGCAAGGCGGCTATTTTGAAATGGTGCAATTATGGGTCAATTTACCAGCTAAAGATAAAATGTCACGCCCTCGCTATCAAAGCTTATCGAATAATACGATTCCAAAAATATTATTAGAACACGATGCTGGTTATGTGCGTATTGTTGCAGGGCAATTTGAAAATATTCAAGGTATTGCTCAAACATTTAGTCCAATGAATGTGTTTGATGTTCATTTAAATAAAGGACATCAAATTATTCTGCCAGCAGCTCATGAAGATACAACATTAGTTTATTTACGTCGCGGTAAAGCGCAATTTGCTGAAGATGAAGACCTTTTAGAGGAACAAGCCATCGCGATGATGTCTAGTTTTGAAACCGATGTTTCAATCACCGCTTTAGAAAATTGCGACATCTTATTTCTATCTGCTCCACCTTTACAGGAACCTGTTAATGGGCATGGTTTTTTCGTAATGAATAGTTATGAAGAAATTCTACAAGCCTATGAAGACTTAAAAACGGGTGTATTTGGCAAGTACTAAAACTAATGATCCATTTCAAAATGAAGACCAATAAAAAACCCGCTAAAAGCGGGTTTTTTTGAACCATTAAAGCTTAAGCTTCAACAGTTACATAGCGACGGCCAAATTGACCTTTCACTTCAAATTTTACTACGCCGTCAGCAGTAGCAAATAAAGTATGGTCACGACCCATACCAACATTTGCACCAGCGTGGAATTCTGTACCACGTTGACGAACGATGATGTTACCAGCAGTTACAGTTTGACCACCGTAAACTTTAACACCTAACATCTTAGGATTCGAATCACGACCGTTCTTCGTCGATCCACCGGCTTTTTTAGTTGCCATGTCTATTTACTCCTGAGTTAGCCTGCGATACCAGTAATTTTCAACTCGGTAAACCATTGACGGTGACCTTGTTGCTTACGGTAGTGTTTACGACGACGCATTTTGATGATGCGAATTTTGTCGTGACGACCATGGCCAACTACTTCTGCAGTTACTTTTGCGCCAGCTACTACTGGAGCACCGATTTGAATGCTGTCACCGTTAACAACCATCAATACGTCATCAAACGTAATAGTTGAACCAGTTTCTGCTTTCAACAATTCTACTTTAAGGGTTTCACCCTCAACAACACGGTGCTGTTTACCACCGCTTTGGATTACTGCGTACATAATGTACTCCAACATGCCCGTGTCGTCGTGTCGATAAAGGGATATACCGAGCTTAAAACGAACGCCACTGGGGTTATACAAGGGGACAAATTTTAAGTGAAAATTGATCAAACAACAAGTCATTTTGCACAAATGCAAAGATATTGATAAGTTGCTTGGATTTTTTAATGAAATCAATTAGATTGATGTCGGCTTGTTTTGATTGATTCTGATCAAAATTTGAAATACATTTTTAAAAACAAATTGCGACAATAACAAACTGTGTTTTTATCAAGTCATAAGTAGAGTGATATCGGTTTATAGAGAATTGCCTTTATTTGCCTAAATTAAGACCAAAAAACTCACCGTCTTGTTGTAAATCACAGATTACATGACTTGTATAACTGTTTAGCAATAAATTAATTGATACACTTGGCAACATTATCCACCTATACGAGGTTTTCCTTCATATGGTTATCGATTTCAAGCAAGACATTCTCTCCCCTGTTGCGACAGATTTTGCTGCGATGGATCACCTTATCAATGAAGGTATAAGTTCTAAAGTTGGTCTTGTTATGTCTGTCAGTAAACATGTTGTTGAAGCTGGCGGTAAACGTATGCGCCCAATCATGTGTTTACTTGCTGCTCGTGCTTGCGGTGTCGCAAATATGGAACATGCTCAACATTTAGCTGCAATTATCGAAATGCTACACACTGCAACATTGGTGCATGATGATGTCGTTGATGAATCCAACTTACGCCGTGGCCGCCCAACCGCAAATGCCACTTGGAATAATCAAACTGCAGTTTTGGTCGGTGACTTTCTAATCGCGCGTGCTTTCGACTTACTAGTTGATCTCAATAACATTACCTTACTGAAAGATTTTTCAACAGGAACCTGTGAAATTGCTGAGGGGGAAGTCCTTCAACTACAATCACAACATCAACCTGAAACCACTGAAGAAACCTATCTCAAAATTATTCACGGTAAAACTTCGCGTTTATTTGAGCTTGCAACAGAAGGCGCAGCAATTTTAGCTGGCACTGAAGAATATCGAGAGCCTTTGCGTCGTTTTGCTGGTCATTTTGGTAATGCCTTCCAAATTATTGATGATATTTTGGACTACACCTCTGATGCCGACACATTAGGTAAAAATATTGGTGATGATTTAATGGAGGGTAAACCGACTTTACCGTTAATTTCAGCATTAGCTCATTCAACTGGAGATGATCATGCGATTATTCGTCGCAGTATCGCGACAGGTGGTATCGAACATTTGGACAAAGTCATTGAAATTGTTCACAACTCAGGCGGCTTAGACTACTGTCAAAAACGTGCCCAACAAGAAACGGATGCAGCTTTAGAAGCGCTTAAAGCGCTACCAGATAATGAATATCGCCAAGCACTGATTAATTTGACCTTAATGGCCTTACATCGACTTCAATAATTTTATGAGTGCCTATGCATTTAACTTTATCTGATTTATTTTTAAAAATGCAGGAACAGCTTGATCAAAACCAAGCTGTTTTAGATGAAAATACTATCATCGAATTAATTAACCGCTTACGGCCAAAAAATCCAAAGGATGCGGACGAAGTTAAACAACAGATTCAGGGCTTCATCAAAATATTATTATTGACGCCGACGTCTGCGCTCCTATTACAAAATTTCTTATTCAAACTGATTAGCCAATACAAACAGATTAGCTTATATGCTGATAGTGGTATTCTTTCATTGGATGGCTTTTGGAATCAGCTGAGTCAACGCCTTGGCGCGCACTTTCTTCCATTGGTTGAAGATGGTCAGCAGTTAAAGACTCTTATTGGAAAAGTATTTCACCAAGAAACAGATAGTCAATGGCTTGATCTGATTGAGAATCAAGACTGGATCACTATATTTAATCTGTTGGCCGAATGCCAAAGCAATACGATTGAAAAACAAATTTCTAAAAATGAGTTAATCAAAGCGATTACCGTTTTGTCTTATCGAATCAGTGGCATAGGTTTATATCCTGAATTTATTAATGCTCAGCCAGATATTATTGAATATGAATCTCCCTTCTTAGTTCAAAATCGAGAAATTGTTGAATTCATCGAGAAATATAAAAAACAAATTGATGATCAAGATGCAGTTGTTGTAATGCCACCACCTGATGCATCTCAGGCATTCGTGATGCTAGATCAATGTCGTGAAGTTGTGCTCAAAATTCGCCGTGCAACTAAACGTATTGGTGTGAGTGTTAGCTTAACCTATTTATTGTCTCTACTTGAGCAAGCAATTGATCGTATTGAACTTTTATTGAGCTTATTGGCAAGTAAGAATGAGATACGCTATCTTGCACTGGGTGAATTACTCACCGACTTCACCAAGGCACATTATGATGAAAAAAGTGTTCGTCATTTACTCAGCTCAACCAGTGAGCTGATTGCATTACAGGTCACTGAAAATGCAAGTAAAACAGGTGAACATTATGTAAGTACGGATAAAGCTGGCTTTTTTGGTATGTATAAAGCAGCAGCAGGTGCTGGTGCAATTATCGCAACGATGGCCACTTTAAAGATTTTAACTGCTCGTTTAGTGCTCGCACCTTTTACACATGCTTTTTTATATAGTATGAATTATGCATTAGGCTTCATGCTTATCCATGTCTTACACTTTACCGTTGCGACTAAACAACCCGCGATGACAGCGGCAGCACTTGCCGCAACAGTACAACATCAAAAAGGCAGTAAAACAGCTCAAATTGCTGAATTGGCTGCTCTGATTATCAACATTATTCGAACTCAATTTATTGCAATCCTCGGTAACATTTCGATTGCTATACCAGTAGCAGCTTTAATTACTTTTTTATGGCAATACAATCTACATGAACCTTTGCTTTCATCAACAAAAGCAACCAAAACCTTACATGATCTAAATCCATTTACTTCGTTAGCTGTACCCCATGCTGCAATTGCTGGAATATGCTTATTTTTCTCAGGACTACTTGCAGGCTACTTCGATAATTTGGCCGTCTACAGAAAGGTTGGTCCTCGCTTAAAACAACACCAGCGTTTGAAACGCTGGATGGGGCAACAGCGTTTAGATAAATTTGCCAATTATATTGAAACCAATCTTGGGGCTTTAGCTGGTAATTTTCTTTTTGGGATCATGCTTGGCAGTATGGGAACGATTGGTTTTATTCTTGGCTTACCTTTAGATATTCGACATATTGCCTTTGCATCTGCCAATTTTATTCAAGGCCTTATGACCATCGGTAGCCCTGATATTGGTTTAATCATCGTGTCTTTTTTAGGGGTTATGCTAATCGGCCTGACTAACTTATTTGTCAGCTTTACATTGACAATTATTGTTGCACTTCGTGCCCGCCGCGTGCGCTTCGCTCAATGGAAACCACTCGCAAAATTAGTGATGACTCATTTCTTAACTCGACCAAGTGACTTTTTTTGGCCCCCTAGCCAACCTGTACAGTTAGAAGAACAAAATAAAACTGAGCAAAAAGTGAGACATTAATCGAATTTTGTTATGTTTTTTTAATGAAGCTTATAAAAATATGAAAATGAAATTATCATAAAATTTCAAGACTTGACCAAAAGTGTACTCACGAGTACACTTCAAAACATTCGATAACCCTGAACAATGGTTAAGCAAAAAATGAGGTTCGCATGCCGTACCTACTGCTTTGTATTGGTTGCTTTTTTTTAGGATTGGGTGTGATTGGGTTCATTTTTCCAAACACATCAAATTTAGACCTTTTTAGTGTTCAAGCTTTTTTTGAACACCGTTCATTGACGCTTAACCACGTGACAATTCTACTTTCTCTATTAGGTGGGATGCCATTTTTATTATTTTTAACCACTTTTTTGTGTCTTTATCAAACTTGGATTAAAAACTATAAGAATGTGATTTTTATCACTTTGAGTGTGGGTGGAAGTATTGTGATTGGTTGGCTTCTGAAATGGAGTATTGATCGACCAAGACCCTTGGAGTTTTATCACTTAGTTCAAAGCTATGGCGCATCATTCCCAAGTGCCCATAGCCTGTATGCAGCAACCCTTGCGAGTTTAATGATGCTATTGCTTCAGCAACATAAATATCGCATTAGTGTCATTTTAGTATCTACGTTATGGTTTATTTTCATGGGGATATCTAGAGTTTACGCAGGGGTTCACTTTCCGACTGACGTACTCACGGGTTGGGGAATTGGGTTGATTTGGACTTCATTGCTTTGGTTTTGGCTGTATCAAAGCAATTTCAGCAACAATTTGTTTTTAGATAAGAAATCTAAATTGAGGTGGAATAATGATGTCGGCTAAGCTTTGGGCACCTGCCCTGACTGCTTGCGCATTAGCAACAAGCATTGCGCTTGTTGGTTGTAGCAAAGATCCTAAAAATGCACAGCAAACTGCTGCTGCACAAAAAATGCCACCTCCAGAAGTCGGTGTCATCGTTGCACAACCACAAAGCGTTGAACAAAACGTAGAACTTTCGGGTCGAACGTCTGCATATCAAATTTCAGAAGTTCGTCCACAAACAGGCGGCGTCATTTTAAAGCGTTTATTTGCTGAAGGCAGTTATGTACAAGCAGGTCAAGCACTCTATGAAATTGATGCGAATACAAATCGTGCAACTGCTGATAGTGCTCGTGCAACCTTACTGCGTCAGCAAGCAAATCTAAATGCGCTGCGTGTGAAAGAAGGTCGTTATCGTCAATTGGTTGGAACTAATGCTGTTTCTAAACAAGAATATGATGATATCAATGCTCAAGTTCAACTCGCTGAAGCAGATGTCGCAGCATCACAAGCAGCGCTTAAAAATGCTGAAATTAATTTAGGTTATTCAACTGTTCGAGCACCTATTTCAGGACAATCGAGTCGTTCATCAGTTACCTCTGGTGCTTTAGTCACAGCAAATCAAGCTGACCCTTTAGTCACGATTCAACAACTTGACCCAATCTATGTTGATATCAATCAATCAAGTGCTGAACTATTGCGTCTGCGCCAGCAACTTAGCAAAGGTAGCTTAGACAATAGCAACAATACTCGGGTAAAAATTACACTTGAAGATGGTTCTGATTATCCGTTAGAAGGACAACTTGCATTTTCTGGCGCTAGCGTTAACCCAGAAACTGGTACAGTGACTTTACGTGCGGTATTCCCAAACCCAAATCATCTGTTATTACCAGGTATGTATGCAACTGCAAAAATTTCTCAAGCAGTTCTACCGAATGCTTACTTGATTCCTCAAGCGGCTGTAACACGTTTACCAACAGGTCAAGCAATCGCACTGATCGTAAATGCGAAAGGTGCAATTGAAACTCGCCCTATCACAACAGTCGGCGTAAAAGGTCAAGATTGGATTGTGACTGAAGGCTTAAAAGTTGGTGATAAAGTTGTAGTCGATGGCGTTGCTAAGGTCAAAGAAGGACAAGAAGTTTCTGCTAAGCCTTATCAACCACAAGCAAAAGCACCTCAAGGTCAGAATGCTGCTCCTCAGGCAAGCGAACAAAAGCAGGTCAATTCACCAAAAGCTGAACAAAAAGCTACTTCACAAGCTTAAGGGGTAGATTGCATGGCTCAATTTTTTATCCATCGCCCGATTTTTGCATGGGTGATTGCGCTGGTCATTATGTTGGCGGGTATTCTCACGCTGACAAAAATGCCCGTTGCGCAATATCCAACAATTGCTCCCCCCACGGTAACGATTTCCGCAACTTATCCTGGGGCATCTGCTGAAACAGTTGAAAATACAGTTACCCAAATCATCGAACAACAAATGAATGGTTTGGATGGCTTACGTTATATTTCTTCAAACAGTGCAGGTAATGGTCAAGCATCTATCAATTTAAACTTTGAACAAGGTATTGATCCAGATATTGCTCAAGTTCAAGTTCAAAACAAACTTCAATCAGCTACAGCACTATTACCTGAAGACGTACAACGTCAAGGGGTCCGAGTGACTAAGTCTGGTGCAAGTTTTATGCAAGTTGTTGCATTTTACTCGCCAGACGGCAGCTTATCTGCATCAGATATTAAAGACTATGTAAACTCAAATATCTCTGAACCACTTAGTCGTGTTGCAGGTGTCGGTGAAGTCACTGTATTTGGTGGTTCTTATGCAATGCGTATCTGGTTAGATCCAGCGAAACTTACCAGCTTTAATCTCACACCTTCAGATGTTGCTGCGGCTATACGTTCACAAAACGCTCAAGTTGCAGTAGGTCAATTAGGTGGTGCTCCAGCAGTTCAGGGTCAAATTTTAAATGCGACTGTAAATGCACAAAGTATGTTGCAAACACCTGAGCAATTTAGAAATATTTTCCTTAAAAACACTGCGGATGGCGCACAAGTTCGTTTGAGTGATGTTGCACGTGTTGAATTAGGCTCAGATAACTATCAATTTGATTCTAAATTCAATGGTAATCCTGCGGGTGGTGTTGCAATTAAACTTGCAACGGGTGCGAATGCACTTGATACCGCTGCTGCCGTTGAAAAGCGCTTATCTGAACTACGCAATAACTACCCAAGTGGTTTAAAAGACAAACTTGCGTATGACACAACGCCATTTATTAAGCTATCTATTGAAAGTGTAGTTCATACACTGATTGAAGCTGTGGTATTGGTATTTATCGTGATGTTCCTGTTCTTACAAAACTGGCGCGCAACAATCATTCCGACCCTTGCGGTTCCTGTTGTTGTATTGGGAACATTTGCTGTTATTAATATCTTTGGCTTTTCGATCAATACGCTGACGATGTTCGCAATGGTACTAGCGATTGGTCTGTTGGTCGATGATGCGATTGTTGTAGTAGAAAACGTCGAACGTGTCATGCAAGAGGAGCACTTGGAGCCTGTAGCAGCGACTGAAAAATCGATGGGGCAAATCTCTGGTGCATTGGTTGGTATTACCAGTGTATTAACAGCGGTATTCGTACCAATGGCATTTTTTGGTGGTACAACTGGGGTTATTTATCGCCAGTTCTCAATCACTTTAGTCACTGCAATGATTTTATCTTTAATCGTTGCACTAACGTTTACCCCTGCCCTATGTGCGACTTTGTTAAAGCAACATGATCCGAACAAGCAAGAAAGTAATAATATTTTTGCGCGCTTCTTCCGTTGGTTTAACCGTAGCTTCGATAAACTTTCAGTGAAATACCAAGGTGGTGTCAATCGTATGACACACCATAAAATTTTCTCTGGGATCATTTATATCGTAGTGATTGCTGGTTTGGTTGGTCTATACAAAGTGTTGCCATCTTCTTTCTTACCAGAAGAAGACCAAGGCGTAGTTATGACTTTAGTTCAGTTGCCACCAAGCGCTAGCTTAGAACGTACTGATAAAGTTATCACCACAATGACCGATTACTTCCTGCATAAGGAAAAAGATCATGTTGATTCGATCTTTACCGTTTCTGGTTTCTCGTTCACTGGGGTCGGTCAAAATGCGGGTCTCGCCTTCATTAAATTGAAGGACTGGAGTGAACGTACAACACCTGAATCACAAATTGGTGCGATTATTCAGCGTGGTATGGCACTCAATATGATTGTAAAAGATGCTTCTTACATCATGCCATTACAATTGCCTGCTATGCCAGAATTAGGCGTATCATCAGGATTTAATATCCAGCTGAAAGATGTCAGTGGTCAAGGCCATGAAAAACTGATTGCGGCACGAAATGCAATTTTAGGTATGGCATCACAAGACAAACGTCTTGCAGGTGTTCGTCCGAACGGTCAAGAAGATACACCTCAATACAAAATCACTGTTGATCAAGCGCAAGCTGGTGCAATGGGTGTCAGTATTAGTGATATTAACAGCACCATGAGCATGGCTTGGGGTGGCTCTTATATCAATGATTTCGTTGATCGTGGTCGTGTCAAAAAAGTTTATGTCCAAGGTGAAGCGGATACTCGCATGATGCCAGAAGACCTAAACAAATGGTATGTACGCAATAACAAAGGTCAAATGGTTCCATTCTCAGCATTTGCTAAAGGCGAATGGACGTATGGTTCACCACGTTTAGAACGTTATAACGGCGTATCATCTGTCAACATTCAAGGTACTCCTGCACCGGGTGTTAGCTCTGGTGATGCGATGTTGGCAATGGAAGAAATTATTGGTAAGTTACCGTCTATGGGCTTACAAGGCTTCGACTATGAATGGACTGGATTATCTTTAGAAGAACGTGATTCTGGTAATCAGACCCTGCCTTTACTGATTCTTTCGTTATTGATTGTATTCCTATGTCTATCGGCATTATATGAAAGTTGGGCAATTCCGATTTCTGTATTATTGGTTGTACCTTTAGGTATTATCGGTGCCTTTACATTGACATGGTTGGGTATGGTGATTAAGGGCGATCCAAACCTGTCCTTTAATATTTACTTTCAAGTCGCGATCGTAGCAGTCATAGGTCTTTCTGCCAAAAATGCAATTTTAATTGTAGAATTTGCTAAAGAATTGCAGGAGCAAGGTGAAGATCTATTTGATGCAACCTTACATGCTGCAAAAATGCGTTTACGTCCAATTATCATGACAACACTTGCTTTTGGTTTTGGTGTTTTACCATTAGCCTTAGCAAGCGGTGCTGGTGCTGGTAGTCAGCACTCAGTCGGTTATGGTGTACTTGGTGGTGTAATTTCTTCAACACTTTTAGGTATCTTCTTCATCCCTGTATTCTTCGTGTGGATTCGTAGTATCTTTAAGTACAAACCTAAAACTTTAAATACTCAGGAGCATTGATCGTGATGCAAACTGTTTGGTCTATTTCCAGTCGTGGCATTGCAATCTCTGCACTCGCGCTCTCTTTGGCTGCCTGCCAAAGTATGCGTGGGCCAGAGCCTATTGTGAGCACAAATACTCCTGAAAGCTACGCGTCTTATGGTAATGCTTCTGGAAAATCGATTGCTGAACAAGGTTATAAAGACTTTTTTGCTGACCAACGTTTATTACAGGTCATTGATTTGGCTCTTGCTAATAACCGCGATTTACGTACTGCTGCATTGAATATCCAAAAAGCTCAACAGCAATATCAAATCTCAGAAAATAATCAATTGCCAACAATCGGAGCAAGTGGTAGTGCTGTGCGCCAAGTCAGCCCTTCTCGTGATCCAAATAATCCTTATTCAACTTATCAAGTTGGTTTAGGTCTCACCTCTTATGAGCTTGATTTCTGGGGACGCGTACGCAGCTTGAAAGATGCTGCATTAGACAGTTATCTTGCAACTCAAAGTTCACGTGATGCAACGCAAATCAGTTTAATCAGCCAAGTCACCCAAGCTTGGTTGAATTATTCATTTGCCAGTGCACAACTCAAACTCGCAGATCAAACCCTCAAAGCGCAACAAGATTCATTTAATCTGAATAAGAAACGTTTCGATGTAGGGATTGATAGTGAAATTCCTGTGCGTCAGGCACAAATTTCAGTTGAAACTGCGCGTAATGACGTTGCTAACTACAAAACACAAATTGCTCAAGCGCAGAACTTGTTAAACTTGCTTGTTGGTCAGCCTGTTCCTCAGAACTTGCTGCCTCAACAACAAGTGACTCGCATCACTCAGCAAAATGCGTTAAGTGCAGGCTTACCAAGTGATTTGTTAAATAACCGTCCAGACGTGAAAGCTGCCGAATATCAACTCAGTGCTGCTGGTGCGAATATTGGTGCAGCAAAAGCACAATTATTCCCAACCATTAGTTTGACTGGTTCGGCAGGTTATGCATCAACTGACTTGAGTGATTTATTCAAATCAGGAAATGCGTTATGGTCTATTGGACCAAGTATTAACATGCCAATCTTCGATTGGGGTACACGCAAAGCGAATGTGAAGATTTCTGAAACGGATCAAAAAATTGCACTTGCTAACTATGAAAAGTCAGTACAGTCTGCTTTCCGTGAAGTGAATGATGCACTTGCAACGCGTGCCAATATTGGTGATCGTTTAACAGCTCAACGTCGTTTAGTTGAAGCAACAAATACGACTTATAAACTTTCTAATGCTCGCTTCCGTGCAGGTATTGATAGTTACTTAACCGTATTAGATGCGCAACGTTCAGCATATTCGGCTGAGCAAGGTTTATTGTTGTTACAACAAGCGAACTTAAATAGCCAAGTGGAACTCTATAAAACGCTTGGTGGAGGTTTAAAAGCCAATACAAGTGAAACTGTAAACCCACAACCGTCTAGCGCACAAATTCACGCCGCTCAATAATTTTGATTATTTTGGGTTTAAAAGCTCACTTCGGTGAGCTTTTTTTATTGCAACACATGCAAATTTTTCTTATCTTCAAAGATAGCATATCAATGATTTAGACAAATACTATGTTATTAAGCAGTTTAGAATCTATGCCCGGGCATACTATTTTACGTCAGTTAGATGTTGTTTATGGCAGCACCGTTCGTAGTAAACACGTTGGTCGTGACCTTATGGCTGGTTTGAAAAACATCGTGGGTGGTGAACTGACAGGTTATACAGAATTACTTGAAGAATCTCGTCAAGAAGCAACTCAACGTATGATTGATAAAGCGCGAAGTTTGGGTGCAAATGCTGTTGTCGGAATCCGCTTCTCGACCTCAAATATCGCTCAAGGTGCATCTGAACTCTTTGTCTATGGAACAGCGGTCGTAGTCCAACCGATCACCCCAAAACTTCCTGATCCATTTAACGCTTAGGCATGTCTATGAGTGGATTAATTTTTCAGGTTATTCTTTTCTTGATTCTATTTTCAGTCGGTTGGGGATTTGGTCGTCATATCGAACAAAAACATTTACGTGAACTAGATGAAAAAGAAAAACAATTTGCCCATATTCGAATTGATACCAATCGATTTGTTGAAACATCAGCAAAGGGGCAATTGGTGAGTAGCAATGTTGTAATCTCACATGATTACTTTAAATATGTACTTGCTAATATTCAGAACTTTTTTGGTGGTCGCCTGACCAGTTATGAAAGTGTGGTTGAACGCGCACGTCGTGAAGCCATGCTCCGCCTCAAGCAAGAAGCAGATCGAATAGGCGCAAATCATATTATGGGAGTTCGTCTTAGTACCACAGAATTAGGTATGCAAGGTGGTATGGTTGAAGTATTTGCTTATGGTACGGCAGTCCATCATTAACATTAAAAAAATCCTGTGCAACTCACAGGATTTTTTATTCTACGTTGCAAAAATCGCTTGCCAATAGTGATAGGTTTTTTCTTCCCCATTCTCTAACTTAAACTCGTATGACATCTGGCGCGTCTCAGTAATTTCAAACTCAACAGGATGCTTGAATAAACCACCAGCATAAGCAAAGGTATGATATTCACCATTCTCACCACAGAGATCAACTTCACTTGGCATTCGTGCAATCAGTTCAGCATCAATATCTTGACCAATAAACGACTCATCGAGCTTACTGGCATCAGTCACAATAATTCTAGTTTTAATACCTGAGTCTAAAAAATCTTGCATCACTTCGTTCGAATTAAGATTCCAGATCGGTTCAACGACTTCAATCCCTAAAGGATGCAATCGATCTTCTCGATATTTGCGTACATCGCTCAGGTAAATATCACCAAAGATAAAGTGTTCAACACCTTGCGCTTTAAAATGATTGGCAGCATCTAACATACGCTGCTCATACACAGGCAGATTTTTGGGTAAAAATACAGGATAAAGTGGAATCCCAATACTTTCAGCTTGCTTCATCAATAATAAAAATGGAATCGCATGCATGGAAGACAATTCAGTTTCTTCATTTACTGTAGTTAATAAGGCAACTACCTCAAATTCATCCTGCTGTAATACTTTATACAATGCCAAAGATGAATCTTTACCACCACTCCAATTGAAAACGGCTTTCTTGCGCTTATTCACACTCATTTCACTTTCATTTTGCGAATCATCTTATATAACAAGTTTGGTGATAATCGAGAGACCAAGACACCCAATTGTTCCTTTTTCCCACCAACAACAATATATTCATCTCCTGCCATCAAAGATTCAACGACACGTTCTGCAAATACATCTGCTTCTAAACCATTTTCAATCGCTTCATCTTGATGCCCTTGTGGTTTGCCCTCACCATTTAAAGCATTAAATGAAACATTGGTTTTAACAAAACCAGGAAAGACCACTGAAACCGCTATTCCCTCTTTAGCGATTTCCGCACGTAAACTATTGGCCCACATGTGAATTGCAGCCTTAGCCGCAGAATAAGTCGCACGATATTGGGTTCCCAAAAGACCCGCCACACTCGAAATAAACACTACCCGACCTGATTTTTGTTTGAGCAAAGTTGGTAATACGGTTTTGGTAAAGAACACTTGTGAGAAATAATCCACTTCCATGATGGCACGTTCAGTGTGCATACTCGTTTCTTCAATCAACGCACGCTGACTCAAGCCTGCATTATTAATCAGCCAATCAATACGTCCTTTAGTAGCGAGAACTTGTTCATGTGCATGGCGGACTTGAGCCTCATCGGTAATATCAGCAGCGATTGAAAGATGCTGTTCAGGCTTAAGTAAACCCACTCGAACCGATTCCAACTCATCATAACGGCGTGAAGTCAGTACAACTTGAGCACCTTGTAAAGCGCACTCCCGTGCCAAAGCTTTACCTAAACCTGAAGATGCACCTGTAATCCATACGACTTTATTTTCAAGACTTTTAAGTTTCGCCATGTCATATATCTCCTTTATTTATGCAGGGTGACGCATAAATTTAAGAAAGTAATCTACATAAGTTGCCGCAACCTGTTGATCAAGTTGAGTACCTAATTTCTCTAAACGCTTATACCCTAAATGAGTCGTCATATTAATTACGCCATTTAAAGTTTTATCGACTACAAAATTAAATTTTAAGCTCTTTTTAGGCTCACGAATTAAATGAGTTACTCCAACATCAATCACTTCTGTCAGTAATTTAAGTGAATTCGCAATTTCCCGACTTTCACCTTCAGCCAATTTTTGACTCGAAGCTTTAACCTGTTGAGTCAACTGTTGCTCAATCGGATAAGTCATATATACCGACTCATCTTCAACTCGAATTGTTTTAGATAAATATTCAACCAATGGAACTAGACGATCATTGCCAAAGAATGACACTGACCATGGCATATATTTTCGGATTGCTTCTAAAATCTGCTGAATCACTTTTTCAGATTCACCTGTGAGTGAGTGATGTTGATTGTCTTGTAATAGCACCATAAAAACTTGTTCAATCACTTCACATGCAATTTCAGATAAAACTGCCCCCAATGCATTTGCTTGGCTTTCTTTACTACCTTGTAAGAGCTGCGTACGGATATGAGCAAATCGCGCGTATGTATCGGCATGAATATTTAAAAAAACATCAGTTTTCATTCTAATAACCCTATTCTAGATTCCATAAAATAAGGGCTTATTTAATAAGCCCTTATTCATCCTTAGATTCTGTTTTTCTTTCATTTTTGGCTTTTCAAGTGCTGAATTTACCACATTCTATTCACGATCAACATGCATAAATGCCAAAAAGTGATTAACGCAATCTGTTGCCGTATTTGAATCTACTTGGTTACTCATTTTCTCTAAACGCTTATAACTGAGTTGTGCTGTTATATGAATCACCCCATTTAAAGTTTTATCCACCACCTTATTGAAATTTAGGCATTTTTTTGGCTCACGAATTAGATTAGTTACACCTAAGTCTACAATCTGAATCAAAGTATGGAACACATCAGCCATATCATTGATTTCATTGTTTTTGATCTGTGCAACTAACGCGTGTGCCTGTAGTACTAGGTTTCGATCAATGGGATAAGATACATAAACTTGCTGATCATGATATTTAATCATATTAGAAAAATAGTTCACAAAAGGACAAAGCCGCTCATTACCAAATAGTGCGATTGACCAAGGCATATATCGACGTACTGCACCAATAATTTGTTGAATTACTTTTTCAGATTCAGTCTTATATTTCTGCGATATCGCTGTAGGTTGACTATTTTGAATCAATAATACTGAAAAAACTTGTTCTACGATGTCACAAGCAATTTCTGAAAGTACCTCACCTAGAACTCTAGATTGACTCGCACTCGTTCCATCATTGAGTTGCTGACGAATCGTCTCAAACTTATCATAAGTTACTTCATTGATTTTTAATAGAATTGAATAACTCATCGTAACCGTCCTTTTTTAAGTTTTAATATTTTTATATCGTTGTTTTATGCTTAAACATTTTTAATTGTGTGATGTAACACACATAAATCTAACTTTTTTCAAGAAAAAAACCAACTATTTTCATCAACTTTTTTTGATGAAAATATTCATCATTTTTTTGCTACAATAGATCTAATTTTTTATTCAATTTTAATCTTCTGTACTATGACTGACGCTCAATCTGCTCAAAATATTGCAACTACTTACGATCCAACTGAGATCGAAAAGAAGTGGTACCAAATCTGGGAACAACAAGGTTATTTCAAACCCTCAGGTCAAGGTGAATCATTCTGTATCATGATTCCACCACCAAACGTCACGGGCAGCTTGCACATGGGTCATGGTTTTAACAATGCCATCATGGATGCTTTGACTCGCTATAACCGTATGTCTGGTAAAAATACCTTATGGCAACCGGGTACTGACCATGCCGGTATTGCAACACAAATGGTAGTAGAACGTCAGCTTGGCGCACAAAACATCAGCCGTCATGACTTAGGTCGTGAAAAGTTCATTGAAAAGATTTGGGAATGGAAAGAACAATCTGGTGGTACAATTACTCGTCAAATTCGCCGTTTAGGTTCTTCTGTTGACTGGTCACGTGAACGTTTCACCATGGATGAAGGCTTATCGAATGCAGTGAAAGAAGTCTTCGTTAAACTACATGAAGATGGCTTAATTTACCGCGGTAAACGTTTGGTAAACTGGGATCCAAAATTACAAACTGCCCTTTCTGATCTTGAAGTTGAATCAGACAAAGAAGAAGCAGGCTCATTGTGGCACTTCAAATACTTCTTTGAAGACAAATCACTCCGCACGCACGATGGTAAAGATCACATTGTTGTCGCAACTACACGTCCTGAAACTTTATTAGGCGATACCGCCGTTGCTGTTGCACTTGATGATGAGCGTTATTCACACCTTGTAGGTCAGAACATTATCCTGCCAATTACAGGTCGTGCAGTTCCAATTGTTAAAGATGAATATGTTGATAAAGAATTCGGTACAGGCTGTGTAAAAATTACGCCTGCACATGATTTCAATGACTATGAAGTTGGTAAGCGTTGTGAATTGCCAATCATCAATATCTTCAATAAAAATGCAGAAGTTTTGGCTGAGTTTGAATACATCGCCAAAGCAGGCGAACAGATTTCTAAAACCATTGCTGCACCAGCAGACTACATTGGTTTAGAGCGTTTTGCTGCACGTAAGAAATTGGTTGAACAAGCTGAAGCTGAAGGCTGGTTAGATCAAATTCAACCTTATACGCTTAAACCACCTCGCGGTGACCGTTCAGGTGTGATCGTTGAGCCATTATTGACTGACCAATGGTATGTCAAAATTGCACCGCTTGCTGAGCCAGCTATTAAAGCGGTGAAAGATGGTGACATCAAATTTGTACCTGAGCAGTACAGCAACATGTACATGGCGTGGATGAACAACATTCAAGACTGGTGTATTTCACGTCAGCTTTGGTGGGGTCATCGTATTCCAGCTTGGTACGATGCTGAAGGTAATGTATTCGTTGGTCGTGACGAAGCAGAAGTTCGTGCCAATAACAACATCCCTACTGATGTTGTATTGAGTCAAGATGAAGATGTATTGGATACATGGTTCTCTTCTGCACTTTGGACATTCTCAACTTTAGGTTGGACTGGCGACAAAGCAAAAGATGCGGAAAACTATTTCCTCAATACCTTCCACCCGACTGATGTATTAGTGACTGGTTTTGACATTATCTTCTTCTGGGTTGCACGCATGATCATGATGACCATGCACTTCATGAAAAATGAAGATGGTACGTCACAAGTTCCGTTCAAAACTGTCTATGTACATGGTTTAGTTCGTGATGGCGAAGGTCAGAAGATGTCTAAGTCGAAAGGTAACGTACTTGACCCACTCGACTTGATTGATGGTGTAGATCTTGAAACTTTAGTACAAAAACGTACTACAGGTTTAATGAACCCGAAACAAGCAGCGAAGATTGAAAAATCAACCCGTAAAGAATTCCCAGAAGGCATTCAGGCTTACGGTACAGACGCCGTTCGTTTCACCTTCTGTGCACTTGCGAACACGGGTCGCGACATCAAATTCGATATGAAGCGTGTTGAAGGTTATCGTAACTTTTGTAATAAAATCTGGAACGCAACCCGTTTCGTATTAATGAATGTTGAAGGTCAAACCGTTGGTCAAACTGCTCGTCCTGATCTTTGGGAGTTACCTGAACAATGGATTATCAGCCGTCTACAAAAAGCTGAAGCTGCGGTTCAACAAGCCTTTGCAACCTACCGTTTAGATTTAGCTGCACAAGCGATCTACGACTTTATTTGGAATGAATACTGCGATTGGTATGTAGAACTCACCAAACCAGTATTGAACGATGCTGAAGTGTCTGAAGAGCGTAAAGCTGAAGTTCGTCGTGTGTTATTGGCAGTGATGGAAGCGTCTTTACGTTTAGCTCACCCGATTATGCCGTACTTGACTGAAGAAATTTGGCAAACTCTTGCGCCAATGCTCGGTATTGAAGGCAAAACCATTATGACTGCGGCATATCCTGTGCCTGCTCAAGAGAAAATCAATGAGCAAGCTGAAGCGGACATGCAATGGTTACAAGGTTTGATTGGTGCGGTGCGTAACATCCGTGGTGAAATGGGCTTAGGTAATGCACGTTTATTACCAGTGTTGCTTCAAAACACAACGGAAGCTGAAAAAGCACAGATCACACGTATTGAAGCGCTCTTTAAAGCTCTAGCAAAAGTAGAAAGCATTACTTTCTTGGCTGATGCTGAGCAACCACCATTGTCATCTTCATCTGTTGTGGGTCACGTGTCTGTATTTGTTCCAATGAAAGGTTTAATTGACCCGAAAGCGGAACTTGGTCGCCTACAAAAAGACTTAGACAAAGTTCAAAAGCAACATGATCAAATTGCAACTAAACTGGGCAATGAAGGTTTTGTGGCGAAAGCACCTGCTGCTGTAGTTGAAGGTGAAAAAGCGAAATTGGCTGAATTTGCTGATCAGTTAGTGAAGATTAAAGCGAATATGGAGCAGATTGCAGCGCTTTAATGCTGTAATTTGATTCAAAAAATCCCCTCTTAGTGAGGGGATTTTTTAGTCATCATCTTCATCTGGACATACATTAATATCGTTATATAGGAACAGTTTATCAATTAATTCTTCAGGATATTTTTGTTTAAGAAAATTATATGTGCTAACTTTTGTTGCTCCCCAAGAATCTTCAGAATTTATAAAACTACGATCAAAATATTTATCAATGTCAACCAGCATCATTAAGTTACGAAGAAAACCTATAATTGTATTGTTTTTTTGAAATTCGTAATTTTTATTCATCTCAATAATTGTTTTATCCAGCTCATCTAAGCTAAAAATACCAAATTTATTTAATTCTTCAATAATTTGTTTCATTGGTTGTTGGTATTTATTATAAGAACCCAAATAATCTGAATATTTATTGTTAAAAAACTCTTCTAGACCAACACTAGTTAATTCATAATTTAATTCATTCTTTTTAATGTCTGAATTTAATTTTTTTACATATTCTTCAATCTCTACTGTTAGCCTATTAAACTCTAAATCTGCTGACTCAAGTAAGCCTGATAGTAATTTAAAGCGGCGATTAATATCAGATGGTAGTTTTCCACCTAATTTATATCCTCGATCATGCTCAATTTCAGCCCATGCATGTTCTAATGCTGTTCGAACTTGAATCTCGAAACAAAGACCTTTGTATGCGGAAAACTCTGGTAACTTTTCTCGACTTTTACCCACATCACACACAAAATGAACAGATCTATAACCTACCTTTTCTTCACCTAATTTTTCAGATTTGTTCACGCTATCAGCTTTATGCACATTAAACATTGATTCAATGAGATTACAAACTTTTTGCACATCCGACTCAACCAAAGTAATAACTCGAACACCTGCCAAATCAGTCATTAACTCAGGACTGTAATCTTTTTCAGTTAACTTATCTTGAATTTTCTTTAAAAAACTTTTCTTAGTTTTTGAGCGATAAGGAACATCTACAAAACTAATCTTTTGTGAAATTAATGAATTCTTTAATGTGACGGCAATAATTTCTGCTAATCCTTTGTAAGGATCAATATTATTGTCATACCACAATCCATGATCTTCTTTAGCTTTGATTTCAACTTTAGAATTCACCCCAACCCCTTAATTTATTTAAATTATCTTATTACCCATTACTATAATCTAAATATTCTTTTTATTAAATTTAATTCTTTACCCTCACCCCAGCCCTCTCCAATAGGGAGAGGGAGCTTCATTTGATTTAATCCCTATATAAATTTCACAATGGAGTTGGTTAGGGAGAGGTGCTTTTGCTTTTAAGTTCAAAGCACACTCGCCACAAATCCTCCAACACCACATCCGTCCGCCCCAACACATCATGATTCCAATACCGAACAACAGTTAAACCCAAAGCCTCTAAAAATTTAGTCCGCTCAGTATCATATTCAATGGCTTCATCTGTTCCATGCTGACCCCCATCCAACTCAATCACTAAACCCAATTCATGGCAATAAAAATCCATAATATACGGCGCAATCACATGCTGTCTGCGAAATTTGAGATTCATAAATCGTTTAGCACGGAGTAATTGCCACATCAGATGTTCAGCATCTGTAGCATTGCTCCGCATGGTTTTAGCGAATTCTAATAATTTCGGATCTAGTTTCATTTTTTATTATTACCTCTCCCTAGCCCTCTCCTACAAGGAGAGGGAACGTTCATTATAAATTTTATGCAGACATATAATAATCACTTGCGACTCCCTCTCCCAATCGAAGAGGGAACTTTGATGCTAAATTGATTTGTTATTGCAAAGCATTTTATTCGTTCAATTTACAGCGTAAAAATTATGGATGATATCTAATCAATACTAGAAATCCCCTCTCCTTTCAGGAGAGGGTTAGGGAGAGGTTATAGTGCCCCATGCCCCAACAACATCTCCACCCCACTCAAATTTTTCATATGCTTTAGACGTTCCTTTTCCCACTTCAACTGCTGCTTTAACTCAGCACAATCCGCATCTATCGCTTTATAAACATCACTGATATGCAAATGTTCGACATTTACTTTCTTCACCAACTGAAAAGAATCCAGAATTTCGTCAATTTGACTTTCAAGCTGCTGACTTTGCGCATCCAAAGCCAATTTATAAAACTTCACTTGCTCCGCAGATAACTCTTTCGCCCCTACACCGTTATTCTGTTCAAGCTGTAATTGGAGTTTCAACAAATAAAACAAATCCTGCTGTTCATAAGCCTGACTTGCCTGCTGAAATAACTCAGTTTTTTCTTCCTTCTTGGTCTCGTCTCGCTCACGGTCAGGATGAATCATCGCAGCAATCTTTAAATACACGGTTTTCAACGACTGTGCTGCCATCTGCTCAGCTTGTTCACGTTTTTGTTGTTGTCTCAGTTGTTTGGCCTGCTCACGTGCTTGTTGCTGCTCAGCAGCATATTGCTCAAAATCATCTTCAAATGATGCTGTTTGCTCATCACTTTCAGGTAGATCGACTTTTAGTTGCTGCACTTTTTTAGTTTTCTTTGCTGACTGCTGTGCATGTTGGTGATAAAAGATATCAATCTGCTTCACTAGCTTTAATTGTTCTTCATCCAACATTTTGGAACGTTTTAACATGTGCACAAGCTGAGCGATTTTTTCATCCAGTTGCTGTAGATTAGCTTTGGAAAACTCATGGCTGTGTAACATATTCCAAAGTCGTTCTAACTGCTGAAATAATATTTCATAGAGTTCGCTATACACGGGCAAAAGTTTTTGCCGAGTATGTTGCTGAATTTCAGCTTGGGCATTTTTCCACATGCTAAGGCTAATTTTTTGCTGTTCAATTTTATCGATGAGACGATTCAGCTTTTTCTGCTGTGCAGAAGGTTCAGCCCTTTGCTTTAAACTAACTTTGAGATCAAAGGACATACTCATTCACCTAAAAATTTTAAAAAGCGTAACAATAATCAAATATTAAAAGTTGTGCTTTACCAAAGCTATTTACATGAACTTTGAATCTGCTATAGCAGTCAAAAAATCACTCGATTACGTCCTTGCTGCTTCGCCATATACAAATTTTTATCTGCACGACGAATCGCATCATTCATATCAGTATCATCTAACTGGACTACACTTACCCCAATACTTAAACTGATGGCGTGATTTACAATAATTTGTTCTTGCTCAATCGTAGATCGGATTTTCTCTGCCAATATCGCAGCTCCGTCCAATGAAGTGACAGGCAACAAGGCAATAAACTCTTCGCCACCTAAACGTGCGACGAAATCAGTAATCCGTAAAGCGGTTGGAAGAATTTCTGCAACACGCTGCAATACCTGATCACCTGTTTCATGTCCAAAGGTATCATTCACCTTTTTAAAGAAATCGATATCCATTAATAGCACTGCATAAGTCTGTTGTGTACGCGACATTTGAGTAAATAGATAGGATAAATAATCATTGAAAGCACGGCGATTATGTAAGCCCGTAAGTGCGTCATAACGCGCAATATGAGCTAACTCGACATTGGCAACTTGTAGTTCGTGCGTACGTTCTGCAACTTTTTGCTCAAGTGTGGCATTGGCATCTTGAAGTTGATGCTTCTGAGTAAGCAAGGTATCGGTCATGCTTTGCAACGATTGAGATAAACCTTGAATTTCACGAATACTGGTTTGAGCTTCAAATTGAATATCTTCTTGCCCTTTTTCTACTGCATGCGCTGAATCTGCTAATAATTCAATCGGACGGCTGAATTTATTCGCCAATTTATAAGTGAGTAGCAACAGCAATAATGACAAAATAAAGCCCAGAGCTAATATTTTATGTTGCAGTGATTTCACCTCTGCTAAAGCAATCGAAATAGGCTGACGAATAATCACGTGCCAACCTAAATTGCTCTTAGTTTGAGAAAGCACGGCAACATCTGTAGTTAAATACTGTTGTTTTTCATTCCAATTATGCAAAAAATAATGTCCACGATTTGCCTGAAATGCAGGAGGCTGGACTTGTCCAATACTTTTAAATGGATATAGAATTTCACCATGCTGATTGACAATAAATACCTCAATACCTCGTTGTGCAGCATTTTCCGACAATGAACTGCTTAATACATGACTCGCCCAACTCCAATCTGCATGTGCAGCCAAAACGCCTTTAATTTTCTGTGTCGATGGATCATAAATTGGCGTAGCGAAATCAATAAAACGTAATGGTTCATTAGGATTAATCGCTTTAATTTTCTTAGCCAGTAAAACAGCTTTATGTACATCGCCTAGATAGACTTGATTTACACCATGAATAAACCACGGGCGTTCTGAAACATCTGCCCCTTCTAGTAAATGATTAGCTGCAACGACGACTTGCCCCTGAGTATTGGCAATCCCTAACCAAGCATAATATTTATAAGACTTTTTGACTTGCTCAAGTTGTTGCTGTACTCGCGGGTTATGAAAATCAGCTTCAGCAAAAAATGGAGATTGGCTTAATAACACCATTTCTCGCTCACGTTCTGTAAGCGAGTTTGCCAAGGTATTACTAATACTTTTCGCTGCAATATATAAGGTCTGACCGCTGGTTTGACTCATTTGCGCCGAAGCAGTCTTACCAATATATAAAGTAATACATAGCCCAAACATAAAAGACATCCCTGCAAACAGGACCAGTAGTCGATTACGAAAGGAATCTATGCGAAATATGCTCATTTGCACCCTATAGCAAATCACTTTTTAAACTCAGCAATATATCAAAGATCTTTTATGAATTATTAAGTCAAAGTAACGAATGTAGTTGGAAAAATACTGAATCCGATGAAAATAGACTCAAGTTCTATTACTCAAACTTAAGCTGTAATTTTCGGTTGCAATAACGCATTCATATTTAAAAATTTAGTTCTCAAAGCATAATAAATGGTGCTATTTTTAAGCAAAATGCACCACTTTTCACCAAAATTATAATTTACTTTCTAAATTGGTGCGTTTTTTGCATTATATTTTTTATCAAATTGGGTTGTTCAACGACAACTTAAGTTTTTAGATTTACTAAATCTATTTTGGTGCAAAAAACGAATCAAATGTTTGCATCAAAATTAAATTTAGCACTTTTTTTGAGCACCACTATGCAAAACGTAGATCTATTTTTCTTACTGCTCGGTGCAGTACTCGTATTGGCAATGCATGCAGGTTTTGCATTTCTTGAGCTTGGTACAGTCCGCCACAAAAACCAAGTCAATGCGCTCAGTAAAATTCTGACCGATTTTGCGATTTCAGCAATCGCTTATTTCTTTGTCGGTTACTGGATTGCATACGGGCAAAACTTTTTCCATGCAGGAAGCACTTTAGCGGCTGACCATGGGTATAACCTAATGCGTTGCTTTTTCTTACTCACCTTCGCAGCAGCGATTCCAGCAATTATTTCTGGCGGCATCGCAGAACGCGCCAAAATGCGTTCACAAGCAATCGCCACTTTAATTCTGGTTGCTTTAATCTATCCTTTCTTCGAAGGCATGATTTGGAATGGTAACTACGGCTTTCAAAAATGGTTAGAAAGCTCTTTTGGTGCAAGCTTCCATGACTTTGCAGGCTCAGTCGTTGTGCATGCTATGGGCGGTTGGATTGCATTAGCCGCAGTGATTTTACTTGGCGCGCGTCATGGTCGTTATAAGCATGATGGTCGTGTGAGTGCACATCCACCTTCATCGATTCCATTCCTCGCTTTAGGCTCATGGATTTTAATTGTTGGTTGGTTCGGCTTTAATGTCATGAGTGCACAACGCGTTGATGCTATTTCAGGATTAGTTGCGATTAACTCTCTTATGGCGATGGTTGGTGGTACATTGTCAGCAAACTTCATGGGTAAAGATGACCCTGGTTTCTTACACAATGGTCCTCTCGCAGGTTTGGTCGCAATCTGTGCAGGCTCCGATATTGTGCACCCAATTGGTGCACTCGTGATTGGTGGTGCTGCGGGTGCTTTGTTTGTGTATTTATTCACTTATACACAAAATAAACTTAAAATAGATGATGTTTTGGGTGTATGGCCTTTACATGGTGTATGTGGTGCATTAGGTGGGATTGCGGCAGGCATATTTGGTCTACAAGCATTAGGTGGTTTAGGAGGTGTATCAATCATTTCTCAAATCATCGGCACAGTTTTAGGCATTGTGATTGCGCTTGCAGGTGGTTTCACCGTTTATGGCATATTGAAAGTTACGATGGGAATTCGACTTTCTCAAGAAGATGAATATCGTGGTGCAGATCTTTCAATTCATAAAATTTCAGCAAATTCAGAAGAATCAATGTTCTAAAAATAATTTTTAAAGCGGCTATTCAGCCGCTTTTTTTATGAACATTTTAAGAGATAATTAAGTTTCAAATTATTAAATAACCAAGCTATCATTCCGCCGAATTGCATGCTCTATGATTTTTAAAACACGTTTCTTCTTAATCGCAAGTTTCTTATTATTTGTGAGTTTTTTTATCCTCTTATTCGTGTTTCCAGTCGGTGGAGCAATAGATCTATATTTGATTCAACCATGGGTAGGAACTTTTGGCGATTTTGCTTTGAAAGGCGATTGGTATCTTGCAAAGCTAAATCATACTTATGTCAAAAAAGTTTTAACTATTGTCTATGTAAGCTTTTTCCTACTGTGGATCGCTTCTTTTAAAATAGAAAAATTCAAAGCGAAACGTTGGCAGTATGGCTATATGTTTTGGGTTAGTATGCTGTGTACGTGCATTATTGGTCTAATGAAAGCACAAGCTGCTCATGCTTGCCCATGGGATATGACCCATAAGACTGTCACAGGTTTTATTTGGGATTTTTCAGCAACTGCTGGACATTGTTTTCCAGGTGGTCATGCAAGTACAGGTTTTGCCTTAGTTACAGGCTATTTTCTTTATCGCCTCGATCAGCGTAAAAGAGCTTGGTTTTATTTATTTGCAGGTGTATTACTTGGCTTCGCAATGGGCTGGGCACAAATGATGCGTGGTGCACATTTCCTCAGTCATAATTTATGGACAGCTTGGATTTGCTTTGCTATCAATGTTGTGGTCTATATGATCACGTATAAACGTCATTTAGCTCATGCAGCGGCTAATTCTGTAACGCAAATGAGTCCTGATATGGTAAAGTGATGCCCTACTCGCATGGGTTCATGCATGATCATGATAATCACTTAGGTACAGTTTGCTGCTAATGGATGACTTTCAAAATTTCTTAGAAACTACTTTAACTAAGCAACAATCTTCCATTCAAGCCTATGATCTAGGTTCTCATAAAGTATGGTTAAAGAAAGCATCTGAACGTCACGGTTTATGGCTTTACACGCCATTGAAGTGGTTAGCAAAAATATTTAATTTAGGCGCAATTACTCCAGTTCCAAATCAAGGTGGTTCTGCTGCAATTCAATGTGAATACAATCGGATTCAAACACTCAAATCTTTAGGTGTTTCTACATCGAATGTCCTTGCAGTTTCAAAAAAAGGAATTTTGCTTGAAGACATCGGATCACAACATCAAAGTAGCGTCTCACAACTAGATCAAGCATTGGCTTGTCAAAAAGATATTCTTTCAAAATCATTATTATTTAGCCAAGCCATTCAAGCCATTCAGTATATTCATACTAAACAAGGCTATTTAAGTGAGGCATTTGCTCGAAACATCCTCGTCGATCAAAATAATCAGTTTAGTTTTATTGATTTTGAAACTGACCCACATGAAGTCCTGAGTTTACATGATTGTTTTGTTCGTGACTGGTTGCTATTTATTTTTTCTACAGCCTATCATTTCGAATTTGAACAATTATCCGATGCTAGTCAAATTCTTTATCAAGCCCTCCTTGCTGAACCGCAAGTTTATAGTGATGTATGCAAAGTTGGGAAACGCTTAAAATGGGTTCTGAATTTTAATATTAGCAAAGTTGGTAATGATGGCAAACGTATTCAGAAATGTGTTTTATTTTTACGTTACTTAAAAGAGCATTCCGAAACAATCACTTAACTCATTTGATAATTCAATCAATCAAATCATCGAGAACCAGATTTAGAGCTTTTTAGGTAAACGAACCAAAACAGATAAACCACCTAAATCAAGACTTCGAGATAGGACTAGGCTTCCACCCAGTCGCTGCGTGGCTTTATCGACAATTGAAAGTCCGAGACCACTACCCACCTCTAAATGATGGTGCACTCGATAAAAACGTTTTAGAACTTTATCGTACTGTTCAGCATCAATACCGACACCGCTATCTTCAATTTGAATACAAGCAAAATCGTCACTGTCACTGTAAACCGAAATATTAATAATACCTTGATCTGGAGTATACTTAATCGCGTTATCGATCAGATTAAAAATAATTGAATGAACAGTTGATTCAAGACTTTGCATTTCAATCAAATCGTTACGTTCAAAACCTAAGTCAATTTCTTTTTGCATTGCAAGATTAACAAGCTGTTCAACACAATTGAGTGCGACATCATTCAAACGAAAGTGAGTATTTGGTTCGATTAAACTTAATCCAACATCTTGTTTTGCTAAAGCTAAAAGCTGCGTCACCAAATGCTGAATACGCGCCAAGCCTTTACTCAAATTTTGCAATGCTTCATGTTCAGGAAATTGACTAATCAGAATCTTGGTCTGTAAATTGAGTGCAGTGACGGGTGTTCGTAATTCATGTGCAGCATCTGCTATAAACTGCTTTTGCTCGGTTTGAGCATGTTGAATTCGTTCAAATAAATGATTCATCTCCTCAATAGTTGGGATCAACTCTTGAGGATAATCATTGCCATCAATGGGTGCTAAACCATCGGAATCACGCCGCTTTAATTCTGTTTTGAAATCATCGAGAGGTTTTAAACTCAAACGAATGATAAAGGCTAAAACTAAAATCGCAAAAGGCAATAAAATGATATAGGGAACAAACATACTCCCTGCCAATTCCCAAGCAAATGATTGGCGGACATCTTCCTGCTGACTAACTTGTATTTGATAGTCTTTTAAAGGAATCACATAGACACGCCATTTGCCTTGTGGCGTTTCTTGGCTATAAAAACCTGCTTGTTTTACAGGCGGAATGAGTAAGTGTGTTTGATGCCATAAATGACTTTGATCTTTATAAGCCCAAATATCAACCAACAAATCTTCTTCGTGATATGTGCGATGCAGTTCAACTTTACTCGCAACGGTCGTTAATGGCTGAGCCGTCGAACGTTCAGCCATATATTGCATTTGTGTATCAAGAATCTCATCAACTTCATGTAAAGCTGTTTTATAAGCTGTAAAAATTAATAAACATCCAAGCAGCAAACTAAAGACCGAGGTTCCCCAAATCAGTCTTTTTTTCAGTGAGTATTGCTTAGATATTTTCATAAATATTTATGATTGTCCTAGTCGGTAACCCAAACCACGGATGGTTCGAATAAAATCTTTACCTAGTTTTGCACGTAAGTGATGTACATAAACCTCTATGGTATTACTGGTCACCTCACTATCAAAATCATAAAGCTTATCTTCAAGATTTGCTTTGGAGAAGATTTTATTTGGATGGCTCACAAGCGGAATTAAAATTGCCCATTCACGGTTTGATAACTCAATCTGTTGTCCTTTGAAGGTCGCCAAATGCTGCTCGACATCAATAACCAAATCACCATTTTTCAATAACTGCGATTGATTTTTAAGTTGTGCTGTTTCTGTATGACCTCGACGCAATAGTGCATTAATTCGTGCCAATAACTCATCGAACTCATAAGGTTTAATTAGGTAATCATCCGCACCTTGATTCAACCCATCGACACGGTTTTGCAGTTGATCTCTGGCAGAAATGATCAATACTGGAAGTGCACTACGTTGACGGATTTGTCTCAATACCTGCATACCATCCATCATAGGTAAACCCAAATCAAGCAAAACCAAATCAAAATTATGCTTTGCTAATAAGGACAGCCCATCTACGCCATTATTGACCCACTCTACCTCGAATTGATGGTAGCGCAACAAAGTCAATGTTGACTCTGCAATCATAAAATCATCTTCGATCATCAAGATTTTGGTCATGACTTTATCTCACCTTATGGGTTGGAACATGTCGCTAACATGTCATTTTTAGGGTCAATCACCTTGGTTTTGACATCGAGTAAACTCAACATCGTTGGAAACAAATTGTCTTGACTCAATTCACTCTTATTTTGCTTCGCTAAACATTTAATTTGTTCTGGAGCTTGTTTTTTCCAAAGATCAGAGAACCACATAAACATTGGAACATGGGTTTGTTGAGTCGGGGCAATTGCATATGGCGCTCCGTGTAAATACATGCCACTTTCACCTGTTGATTCACCGTGATCCGATAAATACCACAAACCTGCTTCGTGCTGTGTTTGACCTTTTAACGTTTCAATCAATGAGTCCAAAACATAATCCGTATAAAGCAAGGTATTATCATAACTATTCACAAGCGCATCACGCGAACAACCTTGAATCGCATTGGTATCACATGTTGGTTTAAAAACTTTAAATTCTGCTGGAATACGTTTGTAATAGGCTGGACCATGGCTACCCATTTGATGTAGTACCACTAAGCGTGGACGCGTATCATCTTTAGGAATTGTTGCAAGATAAGCTTTCAGGCTATCAATTAAAATATCATCAAAACACTCTTCATCTTTACACCATTTCTTTTGAATTGGCTCTGGAATCTTAAATTGTTCAACTCGATCACAAGTTCCCTTACAACCAGAATTATTATCAATCCATGTCACTTGATAACCTGCACGTTTTGCAATATCGAGTAGACCTTCACGATGGCTTGCAAGTCGTTCATCATATTCTTTACGTGGCATACCAGAGAACATGCATGGTACGGAAACAGCTGTCGCTGTACCACAAGAGCTCACTTGAGCAAAATTAATTAAATCCTGTTTCGCAAGCTTCGGATTGGTATTCTTAGCGTAACCATTCAAAGAAAAGTTTTCTGCACGAGCCGTCTCACCCACCACTAAAACCATCAATTTAGGTAAAGCAGCAACATTCGCTTTCTGCATTGAAGCATCTTCACCATAAGTCACTAACGGTAAATTTTCTTTAGGTGCTTTCTTCTTATAATATGAAGCAAATGAAGCAATCATATTTTGCGGTGAGATCATTCCCTTCAAATCACGGTTTTCACGGAATATCGCTGCAAAATCAACGTAAAAAACAAACAATAATCCACCAACCAAAGCCAATGAAACAATTGAAGCAATCACTTTTTTTACAATTTGACGCAGGATTGGTTCAGGCTTTAACTTCACCATCAAAATGGCAATGATGGGAAGTACTGTCATTCCTAATGTCCATACAACTAAATGCCAAGACCATGTATCACGTGCTTCAGCAACATCAGTTTGCATTAAATTTTGCACTTGATCTGATGTAATTAAAACACCAAGCGTATTCACAGTATATGAAGCAAAGCCACCAATAAAAACTAAAGCAATGGCTATTGGTTTTGCTGTCCATTTCCAGTTAAAAAGCTGAAAAATAAAATGATAAGCTGCAACAACTACTATAACGGATGCTGCGACAAACATTCCCGCTTTTATCCCAGTATAGGGCGTAAGCGATTGGATTTTTTCATAAAAAGCAAAGTTAAGAAAAATACCTAACCATATTGCAAGCAATAGATTAAATGCAAACAAGGATATCGATTTGGTCTTGAGTTTCTGTAGGAACATGATCTTCACAGTCTGAAAATAGATTTCTTAACTTGCTTAAGATAAGAATAAAAACTTAAAAATGACTTAAACTAAATAATTGAGAGTTAACAAAACAATCGATCTAGATCTAGGCATCAAAGCATATGTTAAAATAATTCATTTTAAAACAATGAATTCCATTTACTTTCCATCTAAAATTTGTCTTAGTGTTATTGTCGAAAATCATTTTATTCAGTTAAATGATTATATTACAACATAATAAAATAGAAATAAAAAAACACCCCCTAAGTAAGACTTAGGGGGTGTTTTTAGATACAAGATATTAGAATTTAAATTCTAAACCTAATCCTGCTACAGGTTGCTTATCTTTTTTGTCCGCTTGTTCAAGCGTTAGATAACCCGCATAACCATATGTTTTAACTTGTTTGCTAAATGCATAGTCAGCACCAGCGATCACTTGTTTGGCTTTAAAATCTGCCGTGTTGTTTTTAAAACTCGTATCATTTTGACTATATTGACCTTTCACCGTCCAGTTTTTTGCTTGCGGAATATTATATTCAGCACCAATTAACCAACCTTGAGCATCATCAATATTTTCAGATCCAGCAGCGTTACCTTCAGCCTTTTCGACCTCTGAAGTTTGGTAAAGTGCTTTTAATGCTAAGCCTTCCAAAGGATTTAAACGACCAATTGCACGAACTGTATTTGCAGCAGCAAATAATTGACTTCCTGCAATCGCCTTATCAGAAGCATTTAGAATACCACGTCCTAAGAAGTTACTAGGAATCGCTTTGTCATATCCAATACCAGCTACCAATAATGGACTTTCAAAGCTTGCCGAAGCTGACCATGCATCACCTAAACCACGACCTTCAACTTTGGCATTACCCGCAGTACCTGACACGCCTGCCGCTTCACCTGTCGCAAGCAAAGCATTTACTTTAATTGCACCATCAAGTACAGGCACTTTCACAGCAGGTGATTCATATACAACTGCATTGCTAACACGTGTTTCACCCGTGAAAATACCGCCAATATCAGCCTTATTTGCAACATAGTTATTGAAGGTATCAACCACACTCGATAGTTGCTTTAATGGCGTATCATGTACACCAACTTTAAGTGTACCCAACTGAGCATCTTTTAAACCAACAAAGCGGTTACGAATACTCCAATCACTGCTATCACCATCAGCACTTAAGCCCCATTCTGCAGCATAGACAGCGCTTAAACGATCTGTTAGCTTTTCGTCGCCTTTGATTCCAATAAACGAACTATTTGAGCTAATTTCCCAAACATCTCGATTAGCAGTCTTTGCATTTTTTTCTGGTAAATAATCAACACTGGCATCAATCTCACCATAGATTGTTGGTGCTGCGAATGTTGAAGTTGCGAGTAAACCAAGCACTGCTGCTGTTACAATTTTGATTTTCATTGTTTACGTCCTAGCTAAATTTGTAACAAATCCTACACATTAACTTTATATGACAAAACGATTAAAATCTTATTTATTTATTCTATTTTCGACTAAAGTTTAATTTTTATACACATCGATTACATTTTATAAATTCTATAAAAAATACTTTTTTATTAATAAATTTCAATAAATTAAATAATATTTTTAAAACACTATTCCATGAAAAATACTTATGCACAATCACCAGACTTTGAGTTAAAACAATAAACTTTGCGGATGAACCAATATAAAAACCATCATTTATATTTCAAAATTAAGAAATATAAAAAGAAATTTGTAATAAAAATTTGTTTTCATCTTGTATTTTCTTTCCAATAGAAAATCGGGAATAGACAAAAAATAGCAATCATACAAATCAAACATAAGTAACGATAATATCCAATGGCATCAGCCAAAATTCCACTTCCTAAGTACAGTAAACCACTCATCGTAGCCATAATCGATACCTGAAAAGTAAAATCTGTACCTGCAAATGCTTTGCGACTGTACTGCATAATCAAAGTTAAGATGACCACCAATAACATTGCTGAACATGCATCTTCAAATGCATTGACGATATATAACCAAAATGGAGTAATCTTCTGATTAGTTTCATACCCATAAGCAATGCCAGTATAAGCAACTAAACTGATAATCTTCAGAATTGAGAAAGTAATTAAGCATCGTATTCTGGAAAAATGTTTCAATAAAAGCCCTGCAACACCTGCTCCTAGCAGCGCCGCCATAGCACCAAATATGGTGATAAAAATGCCTATTTGGGTGTAATTTAGGCCCATATCTACCATCAAAGGTTTTAATAATGGTCCTGCCAAACCATCAGCAACTTTAAAGCTCAATAAGACCATCAACCACGTTTTTAACTCTTGAGAAGATGTAAAATAAGTAAGATATTTTTTAATTGATTGGCTAAATGAAATCGAAGAAATTGTCTGCGCGCTATTTGTAAAATCATGCCTAGGCTCTCGATAAAACAAAATAGGTATGGTATTCAAAAAGACCAACATGGCTAAAATAAGAAAGGTCTTTTGCCAATTTAACCAATCTAAACACCAAAGCACTGCTCCACCACCAACAATAAATCCTAAGCGTGAACCAATCACTTGAAATGTATTGCCCCAATGCTGTTGATCCTGTTTGAGTAAATTGACAGCTAAAGCATCTGTGGCAATATCTTGAGTCGCACCAGTAAAATTCATCAAAAAAAGTAAGACAAAGAAAATAAATAAATAACTGGGTTGATCAAGTGATTGAATAGGGAAAAATGACAAAATAACCAAAATAAAAACACTGGATAATTGTGTCGGAATAATCCAGCTACGGTAATGCCCTAAACGAGAGAGTGCAAAACAGTCAACATACGTCGCCCAAAAAATTTTGATCGACCAAGGCAGCATCAGTAAACCAAAACCACCGATATGCGCTAAAGAGACACCTTGTGCTCTTAAAATTACGGGTAAGGCATGGGTCATGAAACCTACAGGTAATCCCTGTGCCCAATATAGAGAAAACAATAAAATGTAAATCTGTCGAAGATTAAGCATTTAGAGTTTTCCAGAGCAACAAAAGAGAGAACTCAAGTATCCAATCCTTTCATTGATCTGGCAATAAAATCTTAGTTTTTGCCAATGCGAGACCTCTCATGAGCGTTTAACATAAATTGTAGTTGTCATCGTATTTACAGATTTATGCCACAATATTTTCCTGACTTACCTCCATTAGTTCCGCAACGTGGAACGGCTTTCAGTCGTACTTTGTGTAGAAAACTATTTTTAGGACAAGGTTGGACTGTGGTAGGAGAAATTCCAAACTTACCCAAAGCAGTTGCTATCATTTCTCCACACACTTCAAATATTGATGGTTGGTATGGTTTCTTGGCAATTGGTGGGCTCGGTTTAAAAATTACAGTTTTGGGAAAAGATACTTTATTTAAACCACCCTTTAAGTCAATTTTAGATTGGGCAGGACTCATTCCTGTTCACCGTGACAGCACCAACGGTCTCACTGAGCAAGTGGTCGCGACTATTCACAAATATGACAAAATTTGGGTTGGTATGGCGCCCGAAGGAACGCGAAAAAAAGCTGAAAAAATAAAAAGTGGCTTTTATCATATAGCTCATGCAGCAGGAATACCTATTGTGATGTTTGCTTTCGATTATGATCGCAAAACCATTTACAGCTTAGGAGCATTTACACCAACAGGTCACTATCAAAATGACGTTGAACAGATTATGCAGCGTTATGTTGGTCATTTTTCTCCAAAGAATCCTGATTGGCTGGCAGAACCATTACAAAAACTAGTGAAAAAGGACTAGAAAATTAGGGGTAAATCTGCTCTGATGTGCCCATCTTTTTGTCTATTTTATCTCCACTTCATATGAAAATTGCTCGACTGTCTTGCTTAGCTTTATTCAGCTTAGCTTTATTTGGTTGTGATCAAACTGTAAAAAATGCTCCCCCTACGACTTCGATTAAAGCTCGTGAACCTGTTATCGCTTTGGCTTTAGGTGGAGGTGGTGCAAAAGGCTTTGCGCATATTGGTGTCATTAAAGTTTTAGAATCTCATGGTATTAAAGCTAAGATTGTCACTGGAACAAGTGCAGGTAGCTTTGTTGGAAGTATTTATGCAAGTGGGCAAACCCCTTATCAAATGCAAAATCTCGCATTAAAACTTCAAGAATCTGATTTGCGTGATCTTACCATCAATAGCCAAGGCATTATTCTTGGACAGAAACTGCAAAACTATGTCAATACTCAAGTTGGAAACAAACCAATTGAAAAATTTCCAATTCGCTTTGCTGCAGTCGCCACTCGTTTAGACAATGGTAAAAAAGCTGAGTTTATTAAAGGAAATGCAGGTCAAGCCGTACGGGCCTCTTGCAGTATTCCCAACGTCTTTGTTCCAGCTGTGATTGGTAATACCAAATATGTAGATGGTGGTTTAGTCAGTCCTATTCCTGTGAAAACTGCCAAAGATATGGGTGCTGATATTGTGATTGCAGTCGATATATCTGCGCGTCCAACAGGTGATAAACCATTAAGTATGTGGGGTTTATTGGATCAGACCATTAATATTATGGGGCAACAAAGTATTAATGAAGAATTGAGCCAAGCAAATGTTGTAATTCAACCGAAAGTCGGTCATTTGGGTGTACTTGATCTGAAATCGAGTAATCAAGCAATTTTAGAAGGCGAAAAATCGGCTCAAGCGAAAATTACATCAATCCAAAATGCAATTGCAACATTTAAGAAATCTCCTGCTGCATTTAAACCTGCACCAAAAGCTAAATTCTAATCATTATCTTCAGGGGTTGCTGCTATTTTATAATAATCATCAGCCCCAATATCTAAAAAAACAATCTTTGTATATTCATAAACATAATGATCTGCTACAGTGCAAAAGTGAATGTTTTTTCACCTAACTCAGTTTAATGATGCGAGCAAATCTATGGAGTTTGTAGTTGAACCTTGGCACTGGTTTGTATTAGGAATTTTGCTGATCCTTTCAGAGTTGATTTTGACCGCTTTTGCTGCGTTATGGTTTGGCGTAGCCGCAATTATGGTCTGCATTTTACTATGGCTTTTCCCAATGATGGGCTTTACTACCCAAGTGGTCACATGGGGAATTTTATCAATTTTATGTACGATTCTTTGGTTCAAGTTTATCAAACCACTTTCAATTGATAAAACTAAAGCAGGTCTAGCGCGTGAATCAACAATAGGTCAAGTGGGTATGGTGATTAAAACTGGACTTGATCATGGGCAAATCGTCGTACGCTTTCCCATGCCCCTTTTAGGTTCTGATGAATGGAATTGCCGTTCTACAGCTCCAGTACAAGTTGGTGATCGTGTCAGAGTAATTGATATTTTAGGTAATGATTTAGTCGTTCAACCACATAGCAATTCATAAACATAAAGAGGGTTTTCAATGTCTGTCGGTACTATTGTTGTCTTAGCACTTTTAGCTTTTATTGGCACAACTATTTTTAAAGGGGTGCGTATTGTTCCTCAAGGGTATAAATGGATTGTACAACGTCTAGGTAAATACCATACCACCCTAAACCCAGGTCTGAACTTTGTTATTCCTTATATCGATGAAGTGGCGTATAAAATTACAACTAAAGATATTGTGTTAGATATTCCATCACAAGAAGTGATTACTCGAGACAATGCTGTTTTAGTGATGAATGCAGTCGCTTATATCAATCTAACAACTCCAGAAAAAGCCGTGTATGGAATTGAAAATTATACGTGGGCGATTCAAAACCTAGTGCAAACTTCATTACGTTCGATCGTCGGCGAAATGGATTTAGATGATGCTTTATCATCTCGTGATCACATTAAGGCAAAATTAAAAGCTGCCATTTCTGATGATATTTCAGATTGGGGCATCACCCTTAAAACAGTTGAAATTCAAGATATTCAACCATCACATACTATGCAAGCTGCGATGGAAGCACAAGCAGCGGCTGAACGTCAACGTCGTGCAACGGTGACGAAAGCGGATGGTGAAAAGCAAGCTGCAATTTTAGAGGCGGATGGTCGTTTAGAAGCTTCCCGTCGTGATGCAGAAGCTCAGGTAGTCCTTGCTGAATCTTCACAACGTGCGATTGAAATGATCACCACTGCTGTAGGTGATAAAGAAATCCCTGTTGCTTATTTATTGGGTGAGCAATATGTGAAAGCAATGCAGGATCTATCTAAATCAAGCAACGCAAAAACTGTGGTACTCCCATCAGATGTACTTAATGCTATCCGTGGAATTATGGGTAAACATTAAACTCACTTTCCAATCAAAATAAAGCAGCGTTATCGCTGCTTTATTTTTTATACATTCTGAATCAGTTTTCGTTCTTTAACTGGCAATTTTCCTGCCACCAAATCATAAGAATCTTTAATCAGGTCTTGCAGCAAATCTGCTGTAATTTCATCACCGCTGGCAATTGATATCCAGTGTTTCTTATTCATATGGTAACCTGCCGAAATTGAAGGATATAGCTCTTGATATTCCAAGCTTTTCTCAGGCTTGCATTTGATGGTTACAAGCAACTTCCCTGAATATGCACCAATCAACATAAACATTTTGTCAAAAATTTTAAACACCTCACAATCTGGTCCAAAGGGTTGGGACTGGATTGAAAAAGCAAGTTCTTGTCCATACTCGAGTGCAAGTTGTTGTAATTGATCGTCCTTCATAAAACCGTATCCTATTTTATTTCTTATCGTTTATGGTCTTGGCTTAGATTAACTTTGGCGCGCCAACAAAAATTGAGAAATTTCAACAAGTTCTTTAGCATCATCCCCGAAATATGCTAATGCTTCAAAAGCTTGATCATGTAAAGTTTGAGCATAAGCCTGAGCTTGAGCCAATCCCATCAATGCAGGATAAGTAGATTTTTGCACTTGCTCATCTTTGCCCGCAGTTTTACCTAAAATTTCAGTACTCGCCGTAACATCAAGAATGTCATCTTGTACTTGAAAAGCTAAACCAATGGTTTGCCCAAATTGACGCAATTTAGGAATTGCTTGATCTGTCCCAGTAAAGATAGTCACTGCACCCATCATGATCGCGGCTTGAATCAACGCACCCGTTTTATTACGGTGAATATTTTCTAATTCAGTTTGATCAACTTGTTTACCTTCAGCTTGTAAATCAAGCACCTGTCCGCAAACCATTTTAGAGCTTGCTGTCGCCAAAATTTGTATTTGCTTCAAGACAATAGCTGCATCTGTACCTTGACCTTGTTCATCAAACAAACGGCTGCCCAATATCTCAAATGCCATGGACTGTAAAATATCACCCGCTAATAGTGCCGTATCTTCACCAAATGCCACATGACAGGTTGGTTGACCTCGACGTAACAAATCATTATCCATGCATGGCAAATCATCATGTGCTAAGGAATAACAATGTATTAACTCAATCGCAACGGCAGCACGACGAGCCGCTGCAAAATTATGATTCGGCAATAGAGCTGCTGTTGCATAACATAATGCAGGACGGACACGCTTGCCGCCCAACATTACTGCATGATGAACGGCTGACTTTAATGGTTCAGGAATAGAAAATGCAGCCAATGCTGTCAATAAATCTTGTTGAATACGTTGTTGAGATTGTTGTAAAACATCCGCATTAACTTGAGAAATAGATGACACGATTGCCTCGGGAAATTTTAATGAAAGGATCAACCGACAAAAACTTGCCAGAATGACAACATCATAACATTATTTATTTAGAGAAATTGTTTTTGTGTTTTTAATAACTTTAAAATAATAAAGCCTTCAAACGAAGGCTTTATTCATAAGATCAAATCAGTATTTAGAAAGTATCACCAGGTACACGCACCCAACCTTCCATCAATACACGTGCACTACGGCTCATAATCGCTTTTTTGACAGCCCACTTCCCATCAATTAACTCGGCTTGAGCACCAACACGTAAAGTTCCTGATGGATGACCAAAACGAACCGCTTCACGCTCACCACCACCGGCTGCCAAATTCACTAAAGTACCCGGAATTGCGGCTGCCGTTCCAATCGCCACGGCTGCTGTCCCCATCATGGCATGATGTAGCTTACCCATAGACAATGCACGTACCAATAAATCGACATCTGATACTTCAACAGTTTTGCCACTTGAAGAAGTATAGCTTTTAGGTTCTGAAACAAAAGCGATTTTAGGCGTATGCTGACGTGCTGCTGCTTCTGAAATATCTTTGATCAAGCCCATATGAACTGCACCATATGCGCGAATTTTTTCAAAACGCGCTAAGGCTGCGGCATCCCCATTAATGTGATCTTGTAATTCTGTTCCTTGATAGCCAATATCTTCAGCATTCAAGAAAATCGTTGGAATACCTGCGTTAATAAATGTCGCTTGGAATGTTCCAACATCAGGCACAACCAATTGATCAACAACATTTCCTGTAGGGAACATATCCCCACCCTCTTCGCCATCATCAGCGGGGTCTAAAAATTCAATTTGAACCTCTGCTGCAGGGAAAGTCACTCCATCTAATTCAAAATCACCTGTTTCCTGAACCTGACCATTGGTTACTGGGACATGTGCAATAATGGTTTTTTGAATATTCTTTTGCCAAATGCGTACCGTACAAATTCCATTTTCAGGAATACGATCTGCATCGACCAAACCATTTGAAATAGCAAATGAACCGACTGCTGCTGTCAAGTTGCCACAGTTACCACTCCAATCTACAAAAGCTTGATCAATTGAAACTTGTCCAAATAAATAGTCGACATCGTGCTCTGGTTCTGCACTTTTTGCCAAGATCACTGTTTTACTGGTACTTGAAGTTGCACCGCCCATACCATCAATCTGTTTACCATAAGGATCTGGACTTCCTATGACGCGTAGCAAGAGCAAGTCACGTGCTTGTCCAGCAACTTGTGCAGCTTCAGGTAAATCATTGAGATTGAAAAAGACACCTTTACTCGTGCCACCACGCATGTAGGTTGCAGGGACTTTAATTTGTGGTACTGAACTCATGTCAATTTCATCCTTTTATCATGTTCTTGGTGCAAGTGAATGTGAGCTTAAATTATCGTAGAGTCATCTGAAATGCCATACGACTATACGATTAAAGCAAAGCGGAATAGATAAAGCACATCGTATATATTGAGTAAAGTTGAATAACTTAACAATGGCACGAAACTAAACAACTGCTGTTTAAAAAACAAAAGTCTGATTTAAATGTCTAAAATACCACCACCATATAGTTTACTATTCGTTCAAATATAGGATTTTAAATAACTTTTAAAAACTACTTTCCAGTCATAGCCAAGCTGTACTTTTACTAGGCTAAAACTTTGCAATCTATTAGAATATTCCACTTATTCCTCGTCGAGCTCAGTCCTTTGAACAACGATTCTTCTCAACTTCAGCGTGGACTAAAAAACCGCCATATCCAGCTCATTGCTATGGGTGGAGCTATTGGTACGGGCTTATTTTTAGGTTCTGCGCAAGTCATCCAGTCTGCTGGACCATCAATTATTTTGGGTTACGCAATCGGTGGTTTGATTGCATTTCTCATCATGCGCCAATTAGGTGAAATGATTGTCGAAGAACCTGTCGCTGGTTCATTTAGTCATTTTGCTTATCAATATTGGGGGAAGTTTCCAGGATTCTTATCAGGTTGGAATTATTGGGTACTATATATCCTTGTTGCGATGAGTGAACTGACTGCGGTTGCAAAATACATTAACTACTGGTGGCCTCATATTGCGGCTTGGCAATCAGTGTTATTTTTCTTTGTCATTATTACAGCAATTAATCTCACTAACGTTAAATTCTATGGTGAATCAGAGTTTTGGTTAGCCATCATTAAAGTCACAGCTGTTGTTGCTATGATTTTATTTGGTTTGTTCTTACTTTTCACAGCAGATGCAAATTCAACAGCCTCATTTAGTAACCTTTGGTCACATGGTGGATTCTTTCCAAACGGTTTCGATGGTTTGTTTTACATGCTTGCCTTTATTATGTTTGCTTTCGGTGGAATCGAACTGATTGGTATGGCTGCGGCAGAAGCGAATGATCCTAAGAAAACGATACCAAAAGCAATTAATCAAGTTGTTGTGCGTATTTTAGTTTTCTATGTTGGTTCATTAGCAATTCTTCTTTCACTTGTGCCTTGGAACCAACTGGATTTAGGTGGTTTAGACAAAAGTCCATTTGTGATGATTTTTAGTCAAATGGGAATTGGTTGGGCGGCTCATTTACTTAACTTCATTATCTTAACAGCGGCTTTATCTGTATATAACAGCGGTATGTTTGCCAATAGCCGTATGCTTTTCGGTTTAGCACAACAAGGGAATGCGCCTAAAGTTTTCGCTAAAGTAAATAAACAAGGTGTACCGATTCCTGCTGTTTTATTATCTGCTTTATTGATTTTTGGTTGCGTACTGTTGAACTATTTTGTTCCAGAAGATGCCTTAGGTCATTTGATGTATGTGGTGGTTGGCGCTCTAGTGCTTAACTGGGCAATGATCAGCTTAACTCATTTAAAGTTCAAAGCGATGGTAAAACAAAAGAATTTAAAAACCAGTTTCCCTGCGTTATGGTCACCAATCAGTAATTACTTAGTCTTAGTTTTCATTGCAGTCGTGCTGTTCATCATGTGGCAACAAGGTTTCAAAGAATCTGTGCTGATGATCCCAATCTGGATTGTATTGATGTTTGTGCTATATAAAGCTTTAAATCTTAAAGCAAAAGACTAAATATCTGATCAAATTCATTAAAAAGTGATTGCTTAGGCAATCACTTTTTTGTTTATAATCATAAAATTATGCGCTTATAGCTTAACTGGATAGAGCAGTTGCCTCCTAAGCGACCGACGTGGGTTCGAGTCCCGCTGAGCGCACCATTTAGATAATTGAGATATAAACGATAGCATCCTTGAATAAAGTAAAAATCGATAAATAATTAATTTTAGAAATAAATTTAACTATTTAATTAACTAACAATCCTTTCGCTTTGGTGAGTAAATCTTGCTGGTCTATCTCAGACGGGTGAAAACTAGCTTTATAGAATGCTAAATAATCAGGCAATAAACGCCATGTCATTTGAGTCAGCCCTAAAAGCGTTTGAGCATTTTTTAAAAGTTGTGCTGGGGAATACAAGGTATTTTTGCGATCTTGCCAAGCAAGATGACTGGTCATCACTATAGTGCTAGTTATAAATCCCACTGTGATAGTTCGCATACTTCTACGACGCTGCGCTAGATTAGCAAAAACTTGCTGATATACATCAAAAGCTACATGCTTATGCTCAATTTCTTCAACAGCATGCCAAAGCCATAGATTCTTCATGTTTTCTGATAAACCCTTAAACATGACATTTGGATACTGAAGCATATAACCAGCCATCATTGCCGTAAAATGCTCAAGTGCGACCGTTGCAGCCAATTGACGGCGTTGGCTCAAAGTCCGTAAGCGAATCATTTCCTGCTCATAAGCCTTTTCAAATTTTTTTAAATGATATTCACTGCTTTGCACCAGTTGATTAAACTGCTCATGAGCGCGGGCATGATGTGCCTCTTGACCAATAAAACCTGAAATATCTTTTTGTAATTGTTCATCATGAATTTGATCACGCACATTACGAACAGTTTCTACAAAAAAACGTTCTCCCTGTGGAAAGCTCATCGATAATGCTGTGAGAAAATGTGACATTAGCGTAGATTCAGTATAATGCGCTTTAATTTTCTCAGGTTTAAACTGCGTTTGGCGCACCGTAATTGTATTATGTAACATAATGGCTTTTCTCCCCCTAAAACTAAAGTGCAAACAGCTTTAACTACATTAACAAGACCATCAAGAAATCATATATTCAACAGCAAACCGACAAGAGCTGCATCATCCCTTGAACAAGCTTAGATATAAATTCCCACTTAGTTCCAAATTAGAACTATGATTAAATTATAATCTACTATTCATGCTGTCAATTTGTTTTTCATGTATTTTCTCAATTTGTCCTATAAAGATATTTTGTGACCTTAAAGCAGTTATTTGCTAAATCAAGGCTAGATAAATCAATAGATGTACCTAAATATCCCAAGACTTTTCAATTGATGTGATTTGACTATGAACGCTTTGGTGTTCTGCTTGTTTTACTGTGCACCATAATTCCATAAATTCTTTACCTAAATATTCTGAAAATATCTTGTTATTTTTAAATAATTTTAAAGCTTCAATTTGCTCAATTGGCAATAAATAATGTTTAGATTTAAACGTAAGTTGATTGATTTGTTTCGGTACTTCTAACTGGTGTGTTAAACCATAAAGTGTGCCAATCAAAATAATTGCAATGGTAAGATAAGGATTACAATCTGCCCCTGCTACACGGTACTCCAATCTTTGATTTTCTTGATCAGAGCACGGTATTCGAATAGCAACATTACGGTTATTCAGTCCCCAACTCGCCTCTAAGGGAACATGATGACCTTTTTTAAAACGTCTAAAAGAGTTTAAATTAGGTGCCAAAATTGCCATCGAACTTGGCATTAACCATAACAAACCACTGATGACTTTTAAGAGATCTTGAGATAACTCATCTTTCCGAGGACTAAAAATATTATTTTCATCTTGATCAAGCAAACTCATATGAAAATGCATTCCACTGCCCGCTTTTAACAGATCTGGCTTTGCTAGAAAATTTGCACGAAATCCGTGTTTATGTGCAATTTGTTTAATGGTTCGTTTTAACAACATAATCTGATCACATAACTTTAAAAGATCACATGTGTGTTGTAGATTAAGCTCATATTGTCCTGAAGATGCTTCAGAAATAATTCCTGTAATTATAATATTCTGTAGTTTAGCGATAGCTTCAATCTCATCTAAAATTTGTTGATGTGTATCAGAGAGATGAATATCAAAACATTGAGTTACTAATTCTTGAACTTCTTGTCCCCCACTCAACGGCTGTAAATAAAATTCTATTTCTGCTGCAATACAGGGGTGATAATTTTTTTCATGTAATTGTTGGAGTATTCTTTTTAAAATATTACGAGGTTCAATTAAACACTCTTGATGGCGATCATCCTTCATGGTTAATAACAATTGAGCATTAGTTTCAGGCTCTATGGCACAAGGTTGCAATGAACCTAGGATAGGCTGACACAAATGATCTGGTTCACCAATAAATTTACCTAATCCTGTTTCTTCTATCACATTTCCATTTAGACTCATCGCATAAATAGAAAGGGGTAAATAACATGCTTTGACCAATTGTGTTAAGCATTTGACATCAATTCTTTTACCTCGTAGATGTCCATTCAGATCATACAAATAAATATCAATATGTTGTGTATTTGGATACTTTTCTAAATAATGATCTACTTCCTCTAAAAACAACCCCTTATCGAGCATAATATTTTCAGATTTTTGCTCATTTGATTGATTAATCGCATTATTAAAATTTAATAGCTGATTCAACTCTACAAAGACAGCATTCATAAATTAAACCAAGTTCATATTGTTATGAATAGGATAATTTATGCTTATAAATATGTAACGTTAAGATAATATAAACATATCTAAGCTCAGTATAAATTTAACGTAAAATTTAAGTAACCATTTAGAATTTTGTTAAGCATCATAAGCACTGACCGATGTAATTTTACGAATTCTAACAGTCAATTCCTTCACGATATAATTGACAGATACAACCAACATCAAACCAATAATAAAAGATCCAATGATATCAAATGGAAAATGAACCCCAACATAAATCCTTGATAAACCAACGACCATACCGACAAAAATACCAAATACACCAATCTTCTTAAAACCTGCTAACCAATATGAAAAGGCAATGATTGTGATGGTTAGGGTATGCTGACTGGGAAATGATGAGCTTGGACCATGCCCAATAAGTTGATGACCTAGTCCTATTTCAAACGGACGTGGATGATGGTAGAAGATTTCAGCTAAATCACTCAGAATTAAAGAAAGCAACACAATTAAAAGTGTTTTAGCGAATAAATAATTATAGATTTTCCATTGATAAACTAATAAAAATAAAAGAAAACATATAAAAACTTTATTTAAATCATGAGCTGTAAATATGGCAACTCTATCCACAATTGCATTCTGAGTCGCAAATGAGTTTATGCAATCAAACAAGTAAATGTTTAAGCTTTCAAATATCATTGCATATTTATCTTTTTAGATTCGCTCATCGCAATATATAAGCGAATCATGAAAGAATGATTAAATCTCTATCAAAATTAATTTTAAATAATCTCTAGCTCTTGCATTTCACTAAGCAAACTTTTTACGATATTGATTAGGTGAAATTCCCGTCCAATGACAATACGCTTTCCTAAAGTTTGAAGTATCTGAAAAACCAAGCCTTTCAGCAATTTCATCCATACTCAGTGTTGTCGCCGCTAGATATTCATCGGCAAGACGTGTTCGCGTACTATCCAATATTTCTTGATAACTCACATTCAAATCGGCTAAACGGCGATATAAGGTTCTTTTAGATAGATGTAATTGATCTGCCATCTGTTGAGCAGTTGGAAAATTCCCAACACTGTCCAAGAAAATAAGGCGAATCGTTTTGATCAGTTCAGATTCCTCATCATTTTCATCTCCCAACATCCGTTCACAAAAGGATTGACACATATCCGCAGTAATCGGGTTTGCATTTGGACAAGGCGCATCTAACCATGCTAAATCGAAATGCCATTGCATCACCTCTGCATCGAATTCCACAACACAACCAAATACCTTTTGGTATTCATCTGCATATTCAGGGGCAGGATAAGGCAGTAATAACCTTTTAGCTTGAAATGGCGCTTCGAGTACACACTGAATTAAGGTCTGCATTGAACTAAACCAAAACTCGCAAATTAATGGTAATAAATGTCCTAAAGCAATAATTTCTTTAGCTTCAAAAATTGCAGTATCATTTTGTATATAAAATGATTTTTGCAGTACAGGACTGGCTAGTTTGATATGTCGAATACCAAGTTCGACGGCTTGTTGAAAATTACGGGAAGAGTACAGTGCATAACCGTACACCCCGAAATCTGATAATTTTTGTTTTTGGCCTGCCCTAAGCCCGATCAATGGATCTTTAGACAAAGATTGGATATTTTGAAATAACTTCAACTTTTGATATTGAGATATTGTTGTGGTCGCACTTGTTAACGCATCATGCGCAATACCCGTACCATCTAATATCTGAGCGATGGAATATCCTTGTTTTTGCATTTCATCAAACAAACTGCTTAAACCAAGTATAGGCGTGCCTTGACCGAATAGCGTATGATCATAACGAGCTTCAATATAAATATTTTGCTCAATATTCTGTTTAGGCATTTTTACTTTATCCATTCGATCAGTAGATAATGGCACTAAATTACTTTTTGTTGTCTCAATTTAACATCGACTAAAAATTCAATCAATCATAAAGTCTATTTCTACCAATAAGCATGGAAGGAGCAACAATGACACTTTCTCATTCGCAGGAATTTAGCGACTCGGCAACTAAACATATGCACTTGGTATTCGCCCAACAACGTGCTGCTTTCGATGCGAATCCTTATCCTGATCTCGATGCTCGACGTACAAAATTATTCAAACTTAAAAAACAAATTATTCGTTATCAAGACGTGATTGCAAACGCTATCAATAGCGATTTTAGTTCCCGATCGGTAGATGAATCAAAATTATTGGATTTATTAGGCTCAGTTTTGGAAGCAGAACATGCCATTCGACATTTACGTAAATGGATGCGACCGAGTAAACGAAGTACTGAATTACTGTTTTTATCAAACCGTCTGGCTGTCCAATATCAACCGAAAGGTGTGGTCGGTGTGATTGTGCCGTGGAACTTCCCCGTTTATTTGGCGCTTGGTCCATTGGTTGCGGCAATCGCTGCGGGCAATCGAGTCATGATTAAACTGCCAGAGATTACGCCTGCAACCAATGCAGTGCTGAGACGCATGCTGGCTGAAGTTTTTACTGAAGATGAAGTTTGTATTTTCGGTGAAGAAATTCTTGATCCTGCACAATTCACATCATTGCCTTTTAACCATATTGTATTTACAGGTTCACCTGCAATTGGTCGAGTGGTGATGCGTGCAGCAGCAGAAAACCTAACGCCTGTCACATTAGAATTAGGCGGTAAATCCCCTGCGCTTGTCAGCCGTCATTATCCATTAGCCGATGCAGCTAAACGGGTATTGCATGGTAAGGCAACCAATTGTGGGCAAATCTGTGTTGCACCTGACTATGCACTTGTACCCAAAGAACAAGTGAATCAGTTTGCAGAAGAATGTAAAAAGAATTTTACGGCGATGTATGGCAGTAACATCAGCAATAATTCAAACTACACCTCTATCGTCAATGATCGCCATTTCAAACGCCTATTAGAAATCCTAGACGATGCCAAAGCCAAAGGCGCTCAAATTATTGCCTGTGCCGAATATGATCGTGACAAAGATGCACGTCGTATGCCTGTACATATTGTACTGAATTGCACACCCGATATGCGTATTCTAAAAGAAGAGCTGTTTGGCCCAGTATTGCCCGTAGTGGCTTACGATAGCCTTGATGATGCAATTGCCTATATCAAAGCAGGTGAACGACCTTTAGCACTCTATTGTTTCACCCATGATTCAACCGAACGTGACTACATCTTAAAACAAACTCATTCAGGTGGTGTCACGATTAATGATTGGGGCTGGCATGTGGTCAACCATGATGCACCATTTGGTGGTATTGGTAACTCAGGTATGGGGACTTATCACGGTGAAGAAGGTTTCCGTGAGCTTTCACATGCGAAAACGGTTTTTGCTCGCCATCGCTTCTTCCCAACGCAATTATTCTATCCACCTTATGGCACTTGGGTACAAAAACTGGCATTAAGTTTCTTCTTGAAAAAAGGCGATCCAAACTTAAAATAAACGGTTTATTCGTCAGAAAGAGAGTTTTGCAAACTCTCTTTTTATTTTTCAATTTAGGATTGTCCTTGGAAACGTAACCCCACGCCTGCAATGGTAAAAATATATTTTGGAGTGACCGCAGAATCTCCAATTTTGCTGCGGAGTTTTTTCACCAAGATTCGAAGATAATGGGTATCTTCTTCATGACTAATGCCCCATAACTCGGTCATAATTTGCTTTTGCGTAACAATCTTCCCCTGATGGCGAATCAATAGTGCTAACAGTTGAAATTCCTTTTTTGTGAGAACAATTTCTTCATTCGCGAACCTCACTACATGTTCAGCCACATCCACAGATAATTGACCATCATCAAATACAATATTCTGTTCAGACTGTTGTGGTTTATTGCGAAACATTACCCGAATACGGGCACATAATTCCTGAATGCTAAACGGTTTAGTGACATAGTCGTTTGCACCTGCATCGAGCAATTTAATTTTTTGATTTTCATCAGGACGGGCAGATAACACAATCACAGGAATATCTGACCATTGCCTCATCTCAGTCAATACTTCCTGTCCTTCCATATCTGGCAAACCCAAATCTAAAATCAGTAAATCCGCACCTCGTGTTGCCAAAATTTCTAAGCCTTTCATGCCATTTTCAGCAACATGCACCTGATAACCTTGCGCACGTAGAGCAATGTCTAAAAATTTTCGAATTTGAGGTTCATCATCAATAATTAAAATTGATGCATTCGGATGGGTTGTTTGCGGCATAAATAATAATTTTAATCCTGATGTAACGGTAATCGTATGCGAATTAAGGTGCCTTGACCATCTGTTCCAGCAAAAGCTTCAATACTACCCATATGAGCGCCAATAATGGCTTTGACAATCGCTAGTCCTAAACCTGTCCCCGTTTTTCCTCGATCACCGCGTTGCATGGTGTAGAACATATCAAAGATTTGCTCGCGTTCATCTTCGGGAATGCCAATGCCTTGGTCGATAATGTCAATTTGCAGAAATTGTTCCTCTTGCTGAATCTTTATTTCAATCGGAACATTCTCTGGTGAAAATTTGGCAGCATTTTCCAAAATATTAAAAATGGCTTGTTCAATCAAAGCAGGATGTACATACAATTGCGGAAGTTCTTCCGCCAAAGCAACTTCGATTTTCACCTCAGGCTGATAGCGTTTAAGCCGTTGAGTTGCTGAGCCAATCAGCTCATCTGCACCGATCCAAGCACGACTTAAAGTCAAACCCTGATGACCTAAACGAGTCATGTCCAACAGGTTTTGAATATAACGATCCAATCGTTCACCCTCAATATGAATGGTGTCTAATAATTCATGGCGATCGCTTTCAGGCATCTGTTCACCATAATATTTGAGCGTATCTGCTGAACCAATCATCGCTGCTAAGGGTGAACGTAAATCATGCGATACCGAAGAAAGCAAAGCTGAACGCAGCTTTTCCGTTTCAGCCACTACTCTAGAATTTTCTAATTGTAAAGACAGTTGTACCCGAGCAACAGTTTGCGCAATATCCTCAATCATCAACTCAGTTAAACGTTGTAATTCAAAACTGATGGTTTGAGCATTTTGATGAAAGCGAATTGCAATTACGCCATATTCTTTCACTAAATTCAGTGGAATAAACCACCATTCAGAATTGGTCAGAGTATTGGTAAAACGTCCACAGGGTTTCGCATTCTTCTGCGTCCAATCTGCAGCGATTTGATCTTTTTCATTTAAAGCAGAAACATCACCCAAAGACTGATTTTCAACTTTTAACCAGACCGTCGCATTTAATGAGGTTTCTAAATGTTGTTTGGCGACGGTTAATACCTGTTCAATATCCACACAGGTCGATAGTTTTCTTTCCAATTCTTGCAACTGTAACGAGACTGAATTTGCAGCACGTAAACTCAAGACCTGCGCACGTAATTGATTGGCTAAACGCCCAACCAGTAAGGCTGAAACAATAAATGTAATGATGGTAATCACGCCTCGTTCAGCGCTAATCATAAAGGTAAATCGAGGTTCGATAAAAAAGTAGTTGTAGAGTAGAAAACAGATGAATACGCTGATAATCGTGATCAACATGCGGGCGCGTATCGCAACTAGTAATACAGTCACAATAAAAATTAAAGCTAAATCACTATACCCAATAAAATGATCACTGATTGCTGCCACAATCAGTCCTAGCAACACAATGATAATACTTTCAAACACTTCACGTTGATTAAATGCTAAACCTTGTTCCAACCAAGATGAATGAGCGACATCTGTCTGCAAACGCTTTTCATTATTTTTGGCTTTTAAAGGCTGAACAAAGGTGATTTCAAAAGGATGCTGTTTCTCTAAGAGTTGGTCAGCAATATGATCTGAAAATAAGCGTTGCCATAGCGATTTTTGAGGACTTTTGCCAAGCAAAATATTAGATGCACCATAATCATAAGCCGCTTGTAAAATGGTCGATGCAATATGATTGCTATACAGCAAATAGGTATCTGCACCGAGCTTACGTGCTAGATTAAAAGCCTTCGTCACTGCAAAGGCTTGGGTCGTTTCAACCTTACTTTTTTGAATCGAAATGACGCTCCACGTTGCATTGCGCCTTTCCGCAATCCGATGGGCACGGCGTACCAAATCTTCTGAAAACTCAGAACCATCTATCGCCAACATGACATGATTTTGAATCGGGATGATCTGCCCTTGTGCAACAAATTTTTCTCGATAATCAATATCGACCTGCCCTGCAACAGTTTGAATTGCCAGATCACGTAACGCTGTCAAATTTGCAGCTTTAAAAAAACCTTGTAATGCATGAGGGGCAACATCGGCGAAATAAATCTTGCCATGATTCATCCGTTCTAATAATTCTGGAACAGGTAAATCAACCAATCGAATATCTTTCAAACGTTTCAGTAATGCATCGGGGACGGTTTCAGTTACCCGAATCCCCGTAATTTGAAAAACCACATCATTCAGACTTTCCAAATGCTGAATATTTAAGGTGCTATAGACATCAATGCCTGCATCCAACAACTCATTGACATCTTGCCAACGATATTCATGCCGACTATTGGGTACATTGCGATGGGCAAGTTCATCAACGAGTACAATTTGAGGCTTTAATTTAAGAATTTGGTCGAGATCCATCTCGTCTAACATTCGCCCTTGATATTCCACAGACTTTCTTGGAATAACATTGAGCCCTTGAATCAAAGCTTCGGTGTCAGATCGACCGTGGGTTTCAACCACCCCGACCATCACATGCTGCCCTTGTTGCATCAGTTCATGCGCTCGGGTCAGCATGGCATAGGTTTTTCCTACCCCAGGTGCTGCACCCAAAAAAATGGTCAAACGTCCAGATTGTTCACGTTGACTATGTGCCAACCATGCATCTGCTTTGTTATTACGGTCGATCTGCATAATTACGCTCTATCAACGTGTGGTCGATGATAATTGATCTAAGGCTAAATTTAGCTGTAGCACATTGACCCGCGCTTGCCCATAGACGCCGAATTGTGCAGGCTGAATTTGTTGTTGTACCAAATCACGCACTCGCTGCTCAGGTAAATGATGTTGCTGTGCCACGCGTTTCACTTGTAATAAAGCACTTTCAGGTGAAATATCTGGGTCAATCCCGCTTCCTGAAGCCGTCACCATCTCATTTGGCACTTGTTGCTCAGTAATATGATTATTTTGTGCAAATTGCACTATTCGTTCTTTAATTTGTGTTTGTAAATCAGGATTAGAGATTGCCAAATTACTGCCCGCCATGCCATCTACACTGTAACTTACAGCACTCGGTCGCCCATGGAAATATTGTTCACTAACAAAGTTTTGTCCAGCCAAACTTGAACCAATAATTTTACCATTCAGTTCAATGACACTACCATTGGCTTGTTTGGGAAAAATCAACTGTGCAATGGAGACACTTGCTGTAGCGTACAACACGCCTGCAATGAAAAAACCAACTGCAACCAAACCGAGGCTTGGACGTAGGACTGAATGTCCTTGACCCGATAATGTCAAGTCCTGTTGATTCAATTGCTCATGATTCAATAAAGTATTCATTTCTCACTCCTAAATCCACAATGACACAATAAGGTCAATCAACTTGATCGCAATAAATGGAAAGATCACGCCACCTACACCGTAAATCAGCATATTACGGCGTAACAATTGCAATGCACTGGCGGGTTTGAATTGCACTCCTCTCAATGCCAATGGAATCAACATCGGAATAATCAGCGCATTAAAGATCAAGGCTGAAATTACTGCACTGCTTGGACTACTAAGCTGTAAAATATTCAGTACCCCAAGTTGTGGAATCGCCACGGCAAACAATCCAGGTAAAATCACAAAATACTTAGATACGTCATTTGCCAACGAAAAAGTGGTTAATGCTCCACGAGTAATCAATTGCTGTTTACCAATTTCAACCACATCTAGCAATTTGGTCGGATCAGAATCTAAATCCACCATATTGCCAGCTTCTTTGGCAGCCTGAGTACCTGAGTTCATGGCTAAACCAATATCTGCCTGCGCCAAGGCTGGTGCATCGTTAGTGCCATCACCCACCATTGCGACTAATTTTCCTGCTGCTTGCTCGTTACGAATACAAGCCAATTTGTCCTCAGGTCTCGCTTCTGCAATATAGTCATCCACCCCTGCTTCAGCCGCAATCGCAGCCGCAGTCAATGGATTGTCTCCCGTGACCATAATGGTTTTGATGCCCATCTCACGTAGCAGTGCAAAGCGTTCTTTAATGCCTTGTTTAATCACATCAGACAGTTCAATCACGCCTAAAATATTATGATTCGAAGCCACCACAAGCGGTGTCGCACCTTTAGAAGCGACTTGCTCTACACGAGTTTTAAGTTCAATGTTGTCTTTGATTTCTTGATGGGTAAAGTTAAGAATCGCGTCCACAGCACCTTTACGAATCGTTTGTCCAGTTGCTAGATTTACTCCTGAAAGACGAGTTGAGGCACTAAATTGAATGAACTCAGCATCTTTCGGCTCTTGGATACTTTCACCTAACTCTTTCCCAAGGCTGATGACCGATTTCCCTTCAGGCGTTGGATCGGCAAAAGAAGTGAGCATTGCTGCTTGACGTAACTCGGTTGGGGTTACACCTGCCAAGGGATAAAAAGCAGTGGCTTGGCGATCTCCATAGGTGATCGTGCCTGTTTTATCCAACAACAACACATCAATATCACCCGCAACTTCAACCGCTTTCCCTGATTTGGCTAAGACATTGGCTTTTAAAGCACGGTTCATCCCTGCGATACCGATTGCAGGCAGCAAGCCACCAATCGTAGTTGGAATCAAACAGACTAACAGTGCAATCAGCAAGACCATACTGATTTTGATCCCGACCATTGAACCAATCACAGGTAAGGTCAGCACTACGACAATAAAGGTAATGGTCATGATATTCAGTAAGATACTCAGTGCGATCTCATTCGGTGTCTTTTGACGATTGGCACCTTCCACCAAGGCAATCATGCGGTCTAAAAAGCTATGACCTGCCTCATTACTGACTCGAATAATAATTTCATCCGACAAGACCTTAGTACCACCGATCACGCCTGAACGATCTGTATTGGCTTCACGTAATACAGGCGCAGACTCCCCTGTGACAGCCGATTCATTGATGGTCGCAAAACCCTGAATAATCTCACCGTCCGCAGGAACAATTTCACCTGCCTTGACGATGACTAAATCATCTTTTTTAAGTAGATTGGCAGAAATGACTGTCGGTACAGCATTTAAATCGAGAATCCGATTTGCAGTTAAGTTTTCACGCGCCTGACGTAATGATGCTGCTTGTCCACGCCCTTTGGCTTCTGCAACCGCCTCAGCATAATTGGCAAATAAGACCGTGACTAATAAAATCAAGCTCAGGACTAAACCAAAACCTAAACTCGCATTTCCCATTAAAGTGGCAACAAGGGTTAAAACTGTTCCCACCCAGACACATGCCATCACTGGATTTTTAAACGCATGTTGAGGTAGCAATTTATGGAAAGTTTGCTGAATAATTTCTTTATTCAAGATATCCATCTGTTGTGTCGCATTTGAATGTTTCATTGTGCTTGCTCCACACTTAAACTTTTATCGACAAATAGTCAGCAATTGGCCCAATCACCAACACGGGCATGAATTGCAACAAGGTCAGAATCAGCACGATCCCAATCAAGGTCAACGCAAAAGTTGGAGATTCAATATGTAAAGAGCCCTTGCTTTCGGCTGCTTGCGGTTTGGTTGCTAAACTCACTGCGATCAAAACTGGAATAATCAACACGCTATAACGCCCTGCCAATAAAGCCACACTGGCACTGAGGTTCCACCAGAGTGTGTTATCGCCTAAGCCTTCAAAGCCTGAACCATTATTGGCATAGGCGGAGACATACTCATAAAATACTTGGCTGATGCCATGGAAGGCTGGATTTGAATTCCCTGTAATCGATGGAAATGCAATCGCGATGGCCGTCAAACTCAGAATCACCACAGGTTGTAATAGAATCACCAACGCTAACAACTTAATTTCAGTGACTTCAATTTTTCGACCAAATAATTCAGGAGTACGCCCTGTCATCAAGCCTGCGATAAATACAGCCAAGAACAGGTAAATAAAGAACTGTAATAGACCACAGCCGATACCGCCCCAAATAGCATTGATCAGCATATTGCACAGTTCAACCAATCCTGTCAGTGGTGAGGCAGAGTCATGCATCATATTCACAGAACCATTGTTGACTTGTGTGGTCAAACTTCCCCACAGTGCCGATGCCTCAGCACCAAAGCGAACTTCTTTCCCTTCCATCAAAGCAATATTTGAAATGAGCGAAGATTTTTCAGTCCATAAGGTCAACATCGTTGAAGCCAACGACATCAACAACATGGTGCCAAAAATCATCCACATCAGTTTCTTACGTTGAATAAAACGCCCAACCATAAACACCGCAGAAAGTGGAATCAGTAAAATCGCGATCATCTCAATCACATTGGATAGTGGCATTGGATTTTCTAAAGGCACAGTACTGTTTGGCCCATACCAGCCACCACCGTTACTACCAAGCTGTTTAATTGCAACCATGGGCGCAACAGGACCCAGTGGAATATGTTGGGTTTTAAGCTCTACGGTTTGATCCAAGACCTGTGCGGTTGGACCGGCAGATAATGTTGCTGGAACACCTTGAAAAGTAAGGAGCAAAGAAAAAATAAGACCTAATGGAATAAAGAATCTAAATAATGGTCGAATGATATCCATCCAGTAATTACCCACATTAATACGATTCCAATTCTTTTGATCTGAATCTTCCGCTTGACGTGATTGCAGGAATAAAGCCCTTAACATGGCGACTAATAAAGCAAGTCCCATAATTGGCGACAAATATTGCAAGCCAACGATCACCGTCATTTGCGATAGATAAGACAGTTGCGCTTGCCCCGAGTAATGCTGTTGGTTGGTATTGGTCAGAAATGAAATGGTGGTATGTAAAGCCAAGTCCCAATTCATATTTGGAATATGATCTGGGTTGAGTGGTAACCATGCTTGAGTCATTAAAATAGTGACACTTGCAGCAAGCAGTAAAATATTACTTAGGACAAATGCCGTTAAATATTGCCGCCAACTCATTCCACTGCGCTTGACACCCAACACCGCATAAATTGGTTGCTCAATCCATTTAAACAACGCGTCACTTTTCATTGGCTTCGATTGCATCACATCTGCAAGATAAGCACCCAGCGGATAAGCCAGCAGTAATGAGAGGACGAACACAGAAATAAATTCCCACATAGCATATGCCATTTAAAATAGGTCATCATTAGTATGGAAATTGAGGGTGTAAATTCTCTATATTGAAAAAACCAGTGAACGTAAATTTTGCGTAAATTTATTTTAAAACTCCACCAGATGGTGTCAAAAAATTCTGAACAAGCAAATTATGGAGAAAAATTTCTTAGTTTTTACAAAAAATCTTTGACCTTATTAAAAAAAAAATTAAAAGAAATGCAAAAAAAAAATATCATGAATTATTATTAATACTTTA
>NZ_LBMZ01000081.1:0-20452 GCF_001005525.1 Acinetobacter sp. AG1
TCTTTAAAAATACTATAAAAACTAAAAAAAATATTGACACCAATTATTTAAAAATTGACACTCTAATAAATTTTATAAAGTTATATTTCTAAGTATCCAAATTTATTTATCATTAATCCATTTTTATTTTTCATTTATGAACCAGCTAGGTTTGAAAATAGAGTAACTCTTGATCGCCTAACTTACTTATATTTTTATCAGTGATTACTAAACACCTATTTGAAATTCAAGAGTTCATCACTATTTGATTAGGCGACAGAATACACTTCAATCTAGTATCAACTCTTTCAATAATAGAATTCCCTTTTCACCATTTTTCTTAGATAAATATCTGCACAGGAAGTATCCCATGTACCCCGACAACTTATTTGTACATAAGGCCTAGACCTAAGTTCATTCTTCTTTTGCCGCCTATCCGACAAATAGTTCAGTTATAAATTGAAATTATGATTAAGAATCATTATTATTCTCAAAATTTTTCTCATATCTGTGTGAACGATTATGTCTTTTATCAAATCACGTAAGAAATTAGTATCTTCCGCAATCGCATCTTCATTATCCGTGATTGCAGTACCAGCCATCGCTCAAGATCAGCCAGTACAATTACCAACAATTCATACCCAAGCAGAACAAGAACAAGGTCTTAAAGTAGACCAATCCTCAAATAGCAAATTTGTCGTTCCTCTTTTAGATACACCAAAATCTGTTTCTGTTATTTCAAAGCAGCTTATTGCAGATACTCAAGTTACAAGCCTTTCTGATGCTTTACGTACAATTCCTGGTATTACTTTAGGTGCTGGTGAAGGTGGTAATCCAAACGGCGACCGCCCTTTCATTCGTGGCTATAACTCAGAAAGCTCAATGTATGTAGACGGCATTCGTAACTCAACATCACAAAACCGTGAGATGTTTGCAGTTGAACAAGTTGAAGTTACAAAGGGTTCTGCCTCTGCTTTAGGTGGTGCAGGTACTTCTGGCGGTAGCATTAACATGATTTCTAAAGTTGCTAAAAAAGGCGATGCTTTAGAAGGTTCGGTTTCAGGTGGTACAGATAATTATGCACGTATTACCTTAGATGGAAACAAAGATTTTAATAATGGTGTCGCAGCTCGTGTGGTGGTCATGGGCCATCAAAATGAAAAAGCGGGACAACATGATGGTGCTGAATATAAACGTGCAGGTATTGCACCAAGTATTACCTTTGGTTTAGATACAGCAACTCGCGGCACCTTAAGTTACTACTACCTCAAAACTGATGATATTCCAGATTCTGGTATTCCGTACAACAACCCATTTGCTCCAACAAATGCAAATGCTAAATTTAATGGCAATGGTAAGCCTATCGATGTTCAACAAGGCACTTACTATGGTTGGAAAGATCGTGATTTCCAAAAACAAGAAAATCAAGTTGGTACATTCAAATTAGAGCATGATTTAACAGATAACCTGACGCTTAGTAATACAGCTGTTTACACAAAATCTAAGAATGATTATCTGTGGACTAATCCAGATGATTCTAAGGGTAATTTCTATAACAAAACTACGGGGGCTTTGGATGGCTCAGTTTGGAGACGTACTAACTCTCGTGTTGGAGATACGGACGGCTTTACAGATCAACTTGCTCTAACAGGTAAGTTTGATACAGGTGCATTTAAACATCGTTTTAATACAGGTGTTGAATACAGCGATCAGAAAACTGATCGTACTCAATATATTTTAAATGGCTTAGATTCAACGGGAAGCGCAAATAATACGTGTAATGCTGCTGCAATTGCTTCTGGTTGGTGCACGTCAGTACAAAATCCAAGTAATGTTCCGTGGACAGGTAGTATAAGTACTGATGGTGCTGATCGTTACAATATTCGTAGCAAAAACCAATCTGTTTATTTCCTAGATAATATCGAGCTAAGCCCTCAATGGCTTTTGGACTTGGGTGTTCGTTGGGATAAATTTGAAACCAAACAAACCATGACTTATGGTGCTCGCAATAATGCCGTTACAGGTGCGAATGATACAAAAATCACAGCTAAAGCTGGTGATCAAGTTACGGTTGAAAACAACAAAGACTTCTTTAACTACCAAGCTGGTTTAACCTTTAAACCAGTGGAAAATGGTTCAATCTATGTCAGCTATGCAACTTCAGCAAATCCTGTGGGCATAGACGGTGGTGATGGTTCAGAAGGTATTACTGCTGCAATTAAAAACCTAAAACCTGAAGAAGTTAAAACATATGAATTAGGAACAAAGTGGGATGTTCTTAATGATAAATTAAACCTCACAGCAGCAATTTTCCGTACTGAAAAAACCAATACTCGTGCTACAGCTGAAGATGGTACCACTCAAAATATCGGCGAAACACGCGTTGATGGTATTGAGCTTGGCGTAAACGGAAATATTACTGAAAAATGGGCTGTTTCTGCGGGTTACACCTATTTAGACAGCGAACTTGTCGATGGTGGTTACACCAATGTAGGTAGTACGACAGCCCCTGTTTACCAAGCAAATCCAAGTAATGGTAATCAAGTACAAAACGTTGCAAAAAATAGCGCTACGCTTTGGACGACATACCAAGTCTTACCTGATTTAACATTGGGTGCTGGTGCTGTCGCAATGGATAAAGTGTATGGTAATGCCACGAATACTAAGTGGGTTCCAGGTTATGTTCGCTATGATGCAATGGCACGTTATAACGTGAATAAAAATGTTGATTTACAGCTTAATGTAAACAACTTATCTGATAAGCGTTATTTCACTAAAGCATATTCATCTCATTATGCAACTGAAGCGGAAGGTCGCAGCGCAGTATTGTCTGTGAACTTCAAGTACTAAAATCTAAAAAATCCATCGTTTAACGATGGATTTTAATAAAAAACAGCCTCTTCACGAGGCTGTTTTTTATTATCTTAACGAAAAGCAATAAACATTATAGATTACGTTGATTGACACGCTTTGACAGCTCTTCAGCGGACTCTTTCCGTTCAGAATAACGGTCTGTTAAATACTTGCTCTGCCCTCTCGTCAACAACGTGAATTTATACAACTCCTCCATTACATCTACGATACGATCATAGTAAGACGATGCTTTCATACGACCATCTTCTTCAAATTCTAAAAATGCTTTTGGAATTGAAGACTGATTTGGGATGGTAATCATGCGCATCCAACGTCCTAAAATACGCATTTGATTGACACTATTAAAAGACTGCGAGCCACCACTAACTTGCATCAATGCCAAAGTTTTACCTTGGGTTGCACGAATTGCACCACCTGCCAGTGGAATCCAATCGATTTGCGATTTAAAGATGGAACTCATCGAACCATGACGTTCAGGTGAACACCACACCATGCCCTCTGACCACGCCAACAATTCATGTAGCTCTTTGGCTTTTGGGTGTTCCATATCCGCATCTTCAGGTAGGGGCAAACCTTTAGGATGAAAGATTTTTACTTCAGCACCAAAGTGCTCCAAGATGCGCCCTGCTTCCATCACGGCTAAACGACTATAGGAACGTTCACGATTCGAACCGTACAACAATAAAATACGTGGTGCATGATCCAAGGCTTGCGCTTGCACTTTTTCTAAAGTGGGTTGATCAAGTAAATTCATATCTATATTTGGAAGAGTCATCACAATTACACCGATTTAAAATACTTTTTTCTAAGCCATAAAGACACACTGACTAAAGCAATCAGCACAGGCACTTCAACCAGTGGACCAATCACTGTGGTAAATGCCACGGGTGAAGCTAGACCAAACGTTGCGATCGCAACCGCTAATGCCAATTCAAAGTTATTCCCAGCAGCAGTAAAGGAAATTGCAGTGGTTTTCGGATAGTCATTGCCCATCCACTTGCTCATAAAAAAGCTCATGAAGAACATCACAACAAAGTAAATTGTTAATGGAATCGCTATACGAATCACATCGAAAGGCAAGCTTACGACATCAGCACCTTTTAGGCTAAACATCGCAACGATCGTGAACAGCAATGCAAGCAGGCTTAAAGGACTGATCTTCGGCAAAAAGACATTTTGATACCATGCTAGACCTTTGGCTTTCACTAAAATCATTCGCGTCATGAAACCAAGAAAAAATGGAATCCCTAAGTAAACCAACACCGCATGGGTAATCGTCCAAAAATCTACATGAATGACTTGCCCTGCAATACCAAAATAAGGCGGCAAGAAAGTCAGGAATAACCAAGCATAACTGCTGAAGAATAGAATTTGGAAGATACTATTAAATGCCACCAATGCTGCAACATATTGATTATCACCACAAGCTAAACCATTCCAGACCAAGACCATTGCAATACAGCGTGCTAAACCAATCAAAATTAAGCCCGTCATATATTCTGGATAGCTTTGTAGAAAAATAATGGCTAATCCGAACATCAAGACAGGTGCAATCAACCAGTTTTGTACTAAAGATAAAGTCAGCGTTTTTTTATCTTTAAATACTTCAGGCAATGCTGCGTAATCAACCTTTGCTAAGGGAGGATACATCATCAAAATCAGACCAATCGCAATTGGGATATTGACAGAATCCACACTCATTTTATCTAAAGCAACAGAAGCTTGAGGTAAAAATACACCGATCGCAATTCCTAATCCCATGGCAATAAAAATCCATAGGGTTAAGTTACGATCTAGAAATGACAATCTTTGCTGAGCCATGATGTTCTCATTCAATATCTGAGATGTGATTGATTGCAGCAATCAATTCAGGACGAGACATATTTGCGCTGTCCAATGCAAATAAAGCATCTAAACGGCGGTTGATATGATCTACAGTCACTTGGAATGCCTGTAATTTTTCTGGTTTAGGTAAATCTAAATGTGAAGGGTCAGCCAAGCCCCAATGTGCTTTGATTGCACCGCCTAAATAAAGTGGACAAGCTTCCTGAGCCGCAGAGTCACAAACTGTAATCACCACATCTGCCTGATATTGTTCACAGTCATCAATGGTTTTACTCCACAAACCATCGGTTGAAAGGCTTAAGTTTTCAAGCGTTTCAATCGTCAGTGGATGAACCTGTCCAGAAGGCTTACTACCTGCACTATATGCTTTCCAATTTTCAGGTGCACGACTGTTAAAAAGTACTTCGGACAAAATGCTGCGACAACTATTTCCAGTACATAGGAAAATAAATTTCATGCGGTATTACTCACAATAACTTTTAATTTGGAGAGACTGAGATTGGTTACTTGCGGAAGTTTGTTCACGTACCAAGAGATTGAGTAATTCATGACACCAAGCAGGCAACTCTGGATGAATGCTGTAATACACCCACTGGCTTTGTCGTCTGTCTTGCAATAAACCTGATGAACGTAATAACGCTAAATGTCTAGAGATCTTTGGTTGACTGAGTTGTAATTTTTCAGTCAAGTCACACACACATAATTCTTTATGCTCAGCAACTAAAGTGACAATATTGAGACGTGTTTCGTCTGCTAAGCATTTAAAAAAATTCACTTGATCCATCTTCACTTCCTATTTGCTTATATGAATATGTAAATTTCCATATATAAAAGCCAAATTTTTAATTTACTCGTTGCCCATTTTCATCAATCACCTGCTCACCATCTTCTTTAGTAAAAGCACCCTTTTGTGGTAGTGACAAAATATCTAACACAAGTTCAGATGGACGACACAAACGTGTTCCTTGTTCAGTCACCACAAATGGCCGATTGATCAAAATAGGGTACTCCAGCATAAAACTGATCAGTTGTTCATCAGTCCAATCTTCACGATCTAATGCTAGATCGTAATAAGGATCAACATTCTTACGAATCGCTTCTCTAACCGTCAACTTTGCATCTTGAATAAGCTGAATTAACTCGCTACGAGTCGGAGGAGCATTCAAATATTCAATAACATTTGGCTCAACCCCTGTATTACGAATCAAAGCTAATGTGTTACGTGAAGTTCCACATGCTGGATTGTGATATATCGTCACATCTAATGAAGTTGCCATCGCATTAAAACCTGATTAATTTTTAAAATCTTTATATATGAATTTTCATATATATGCAAATTCATATATAGTGTGCCACGATTAAATCAGTTTACCTGCTGTCTCTTTTTCCAAAACTTTAAAATTCAATCGTGCAAATTACAGAATATTGTCTCAAGTTGATCATTTTGGAATACAAGTTAAGCAAATGAGTCACTGAGCTTAGAGACTTTTTCTTCTAATATGCGGCTACACAGTTGTAACCATAGAGTTCTTGCACGATGACTCAATTGCCTAAAGTTAAAGATACCTTTGTTAACGCTAAAACAGCCCAATCAATCTTAAAAACGCGTGCGGGTAAGCAAGCTGCACAAGTATTTTCAAATGCGGCAGATCGTTTCTTGAGGGGACATCAACTGGCATTGTCAGGAAAGACACCTTTTGAAGTCGTTTATGAACGTGAAATTATTAGCTTACGGTTTTACAAGGCAGATGTAGAATCAGGTGAAAATAAGCACCGTGTGCCACTCGTTATTATTCCCCCATTAGCAGCGAATACCTTAGTATTCGATTTGTTTCCTGATCGTAGTCTCATTCGTTACTTTCAAAGCCAAGGTTTTGATGTGTATATGATTGACTGGGGCACACCAAGCCGTAAACAAGCTAGATATAATTTCGGTACATATATCAAAATCTTTATGCCCGACTTTATCAGCAAAATTCGTGAACATAGCGGACAACAACAACTATCACTGTATGGCTGGAGTCTCGGTGGAGCTATCTCACTTTGCTACACCTCATTATTTAAAGATAAAAATATTAAGAATTTAATGATTTTGGCATCACCAATTAACACTCATCAATCAGGTTATATTGGCAAGCTTTATCAAAAGTTAAATACACCAGCACAATGGGTGCGGACCAATACTAATTTCCGAATCCGTCAAATTCCGAGCCGCTATTTCCATATTCATGGTTGGCAAAATACGCTCGGATTTAAGCTCACAGATCCAGTAGGTAATTTTAAAAATTATTGGCAATTACTGAAAAATTTGAACGATCGGCAGTTTGTCATTAATCACGCAACATCAAGTTCGTTTGTTGACAATATGCTCGCCTATCCTGGCGGTGTAATGCGCGATATTATTTTACGCTTCTGGATTGATAACGAACTTTCGACAGGTCTCGTTAAATTTGGAGATCAAACTGCTGATTTTAAAGATATTGAATGTTCAGTACTTGCGATTGGTGGGGATACTGACATTATTGTGACTGCAGAAGCTGTACGACCATTAATGGATTTGATCAGTAGCCAAGATAAAACCTTTGAAATTGTCTCTGGTGGCCATATGGGTTTGGTTTCAGGTAGCCAAGCACCACAAGCAGTTTGGCCTGTAGTTAGCGCATGGTTACAACAGCGCTCAAATTAAAATTACTATAGTTACTAAAATAATCAAGGCTGTGCATCTCTTTTACTTGAAAAGATATGAGCAGCCTTTTTCATGAATAGATGATATAGATATCGTTAAATCAAAATAAATTAAGCAAAGTTGTGACGATTCAACACTAAATTTTCAACATTTACAGGTATACCCAATAAATAACCTTGTAATTGATTGCATCCTAAATTAGTTAAAATATCAGCTTGTTGCTGTGTTTCTACACCTTCAGCTGTGACGATTAAGCCTAACTTAGCGGCAAGGTGAATGATACTTTCTAGAATTGCCTCTTCTTTCGAGTTTGGTTGTAAATCTATGAGAAAACCGCGATCAATTTTAAGTTCATCAACAGGCAGATCTTTTAAATATAAAAAGCTTGAGTAACCAGTTCCAAAATCATCAATCGCGATCCGAATACCCAACTTACGCAAACGTTCTAAAGTACGAATACTTGAATCAATATGATGCATTGCTGTTGATTCAGTGATTTCTAAAATAAGATTGTGGGGCTGAATTTGATATTCTTCTAAGAGCTGTTCTAATACACTAAAAAGTTTTTTATTTTCAAATTGTAATGCAGATAAGTTGACGGCAATCGGGTAGAACGGACTATTACTTCGTTCCCATTTTTGAATCTGCTGACAGGCTTGCTCCAATGCCCAATATCCCATCGGAATAATCAAACCTGTTTTTTCTGCTCCCTCAATAAACATTTGAGGAGTCAACAAACCTAAGCTTGGATGCTTCCAACGAATGAGCGCTTCAACACCACAAACTTGATAATTCGCAGTAAATTTAGGCTGATAAAATAAAACAAATTGCTGCTCATCTACAGCTTTATATAAATCATTAATTAATTTGGATTGGCTACGGACATCTTGCTGATCTGTTGCGGAGTGGAAAACAGTAAACGTATTTCTACCCTGTTCTTTAGATGCCAACATTGCTACATCTGCATTAATTAATAAATCCTGAACATTCGTACCATGCTCAGGATACATCGCGATTCCCAAACTTGCAGAAATATTAATTTCTTTTGTCGCGATCAGATATGCTTCTTGAATAAAATGAAGAACTTCTTCTGCCAGTAACATCGCTTGATTAACATCAGTATTTTCAGAGATCAATACAAACTCGTCACCACCAATACGAAATAGCTTATGGCTTGAACTTAATTTTTCATGTAACCGATTGGCCATTTGAATTAAAAGTTGATCACCAATATGGTGTCCAAAAGCATCATTTACCGATTTAAAGCGATCTAAATCTACATATAAAAATGCTGCTTTTTCTTCTCGTAAGCGATGATGACTGAAGATTACTTCCGCATAATCTGTCAAATATAATCGATTCGGCAACTTTGTTAATGAATCATGTAGTGACTGAGTTGCTAATTCTTTGTTTATTCTAACTAATTGTTGATTACGCTCTTCTAATCGTGCTTCTAAAACTGCAACGGCAAAACCAGCAACAAACACCAAACTGGTAATAAAGATGATCGTAAATAGTAAAACGGCTTGCTCTGTTTGAGCTGAGCCAAGTGCTTCCGCAAACCCTGTATCAAAATAAGTGGCTGCCATACCCGTGTAATGCATACCTACAATACTAAAAGCCATCAATATTGCAACGACAGCCTTTAATGCAGTTTTATATTTAACAGCGGTTTTATATTTAAAAACGAATAAACAGCTCAAACCAGAACCACATACAGCGATGAGTACTGAACAAATCACGAGTAATGGATCATATCTCAATTGATGGTGTTCAACTGAAAGCGCCAACATCCCCGTGTAATGCATCCCAGATATCCCTAGCCCTAAGAATAATGCACCTAAAATCAGACGTGGCATAGGTAAAGTAGGTCTAGTCGTTAGCCAAACAGCAAATACCGAAGCAGTTGCGCCTATCAAATATGAAAGCACAGTCAAACTAATATCAAAATGATAGCCTTCAGGCAAATGGCTCGCGAGCATTCCAATAAAATGCATTGCCCATATTGCCAAGCCTAAAGTCAACCCACTCGTTACTAAAATGCTTTTCTCAAACTTTTTATAAGCAGCTTTAAAAACGAGTTCTTCCATTGAAACTGCAGCATAACAAGTCGCTACTGCAACCAAAATGGAAACGATGACCCATGTGCTATCGTAATCAACGTGAACCATAAAGGACTTCCATGATTATTCAGTACTTTTTTTTATTTGTTGAGCGAATTGCTCGAAATCAGAACGATCCTTAACACTCAAAAAAGATACAAATTGTGTATTCATAAACTTTCCTTAACAATAACATCATCTAGCATAAGGTCAAGTCTTTTTCATTTTATAAATCAATAGAATAAAAACATATAATCATTTCAAACCAATGAAAAGACTTGCTTTTTTTATTGTACTTTTTTACCGAAAGACCAATTTATTTTTGCTAGGTGTTTTTAGTATTTAAGTAGTTACTTCTTATTTGTTTTAAACTGCACTATGAACTTAAGTCTCATTGCAGTTTTGTTGTTTTTCTCATGTATTAAGCACGATATAAAATGCTTATTTGAGATACATATTAAGCCTTTTTAAATTTTTATACTGTTATAACTCTGTTATCAGCAGCTTTTAAAAAAAACCTCGTTTATCAACAAGGCGGTTCTTTTAACTCAGAGATAAAACTTAGTTTTCTCCTTGTCTACGATTTTGTTTGCTTGAATCCTGAGTAGGGTCTCCTACGCAACAGGACAATAGAAAAGCATGAGAAGCATCGCTTCATAAGGTCCCTGTGCAAGAGTAGAGCTATGCTTCGCTAATACGTAACATTAAGATGATCCAATAAAAAGCCCCTGTACAAACAAGGGCTTTTAAAGATTAAACTAAAACTTAGTTCTTCTCTTTGTCTACGATTTTGTTCGCTTGAATCCAAGGCATCATCGCACGTAACTTGTTACCAGTTACTTCGATACCATGCGCAGCATTTTGACGACGACGAGCAGTCATAGATGGGTAGTTTAACGCACCTTCTTGAATGAACATTTTCGCATATTCACCAGATTGGATACGTTTCAATGCATTACGCATTGCTTCACGAGACTGTTCGTTGATTACTTCAGTACCAGTCACATATTCACCGTACTCAGCATTGTTAGAAACTGAGTAGTTCATGTCAGCAATACCGCCTTCGAACATTAAGTCAACGATTAACTTAAGTTCATGTAAGCATTCGAAGTAAGCCATTTCTGGTGCATAACCAGCTTCAACCAAAGTTTCGAAGCCCATTTTAACCAATTCAACAGCACCACCACAAAGAACTGCTTGCTCACCGAATAAGTCAGTTTCAGTTTCTTCACGGAAAGAAGTTTCGATGATACCGGTACGACCACCACCTACACCTGAAGCGTAAGAAAGAGCGACGTTACGTGCATTACCAGAAGCATCTTGGTGAATTGCGATCAAGTCAGGAACACCTGAACCACGTTGATATTCAGAACGTACAGTGTGACCTGGTGCTTTTGGAGCAACCATGATTACGTCTAAATCTTTACGTGGAACAACTTGGTTATAAAGAATAGAGAAACCATGAGCAAATGCTAAAGTCGCGCCTTCTTTGATATTTGGCTCAATCACATCACGATAAAGTTGAGATTGGAACTCATCTGGAGTCAAAATCATCACTAAGTCAGCTTGAGCAACAGCCGCTGGAACTTCAGATACTTTAAGACCTGAATTTTCAGCTTTTTTCCAAGATGCTGAACCAGCACGTAAACCAACAGTTACGTCAACGCCAGAATCTTTCAAGTTAAGTGCATGAGCATGACCTTGTGAACCATAACCAATGATTGCAACTTTTTTGCCTTGGATGATTGATAAGTCACAGTCTTTATCGTAAAAAATTTGCATCTGTTTTCTCCGCTAAAATTTTTGTCATTTCCCTTGTTATACAAGGATAGATCCTTTGAAACTTCCCAATTCTTGCATTTCTATATGAAGAATTGGGGAAGCAATTAAATACTTAAAACTTTTTCACCACGTGCGATGCCTGATACACCTGAACGTACAACTTCTAAAATGGTATTTTCAGCAAGCGCATCAATAAAACCATCAATCTTTTCAGTCGTACCAGCGATTTGAATCGTATAAGTGGTAGGTGTTACATCAACGATTTGGGCACGGAAGATGTCTGCTGTACGTTTAATTTCAGCACGAGCAGCACCGAGCGCTTTAACTTTGATCAACATCAATTCACGCTCAATATGTGAACCTTCAGACAAATCAACTACTTTAACTACTTCAACCAATTTGTTGAGTTGTTTAGTGATTTGCTCAATTTTGTGATCATCACCATAAGTGGTGAGTGTCAAGCGAGATAAAGTCTCATCTTCAGTAGGTGCAACATTGAGTGTCTCGATGTTGTAACCACGTTGGCTAAATAAACCCACAAGACGAGAAAGCGCACCAGCTTCATTTTCAACGAGTACAGAAATAATATGTCTCATTATGTGCGCTCCCCTTTACCTAACCACATATCTTTCATCGACTGACCTGCAATCAACATTGGATAAACATGTTCTGTACGATCAACCATGACATTAATGAATACACATTTATCATTAATTGCCATTGCTTCAGCGAGTTTAGATTCCAATTCATCTGCATGATTGATTTGAATACCTACGTGACCATAAGCTTCCATCAATTTTGCAAAATCAGGTAAAGAATCTACATAAGAGCTTGAATGACGCCCTTCATAGTTCATGTCTTGCCACTGCTTCACCATGCCTAAAGCTTGGTTATTCAAGCAAAGAATTTTCACATTTAAGCCATATTGCTTACATGTTGATAATTCTTGGATACACATCTGAATTGATGCTTCACCTGTGATACACACTACTTGTTGATCTGGGAATGCAAGCTTCGCTGCCATTGCATACGGTAAACCAACACCCATAGTGCCTAGGCCACCAGAGTTAATCCATTGGCGTGGACGTTTGTATTTGTAGTAGTTTGCGCCAAACATTTGGTGCTGACCTACGTCAGACGTAATGATCGCTTCACCATTGGTCACACGATCAAGCGCTTCCACCACTTGTTGTGGTTTCATTTCACCATTTTGAGCAGCTTCATAGCGTAAGCCATGAACTTTACGCCACTCATTAATCTGAGACCACCATTCAGCAATTGCTTCAGGATTTGGCTTAGACACATTCATCTGTTTAAGCTGAGCTAACATTTCTTGAAGAACTGGCTCAACCGCACCAACGATAGGAATGTGCGCCATGATCGTTTTAGAAATGGTCGCTGGATCTACATCAATATGAATAACTTTCGCATTCAAACAGAATTTCGCAGGGTTATTGGTTACACGGTCATCGAAACGTGCACCAATGGCCAAAATCACGTCTGCATTGTGCATCGTCATATTGGCTTCATATGTACCATGCATCCCTAACATACCCACAAACTGTGGATCATTGCCAGGGAACGCACCTAAGCCCATCAAAGTATTGGTTACTGGATAACCCAATAAATGTGCAAGTTCAGTCAATAATGCAGAAGCATTACCTTGAACAACGCCACCGCCCGTATAAATAATTGGGCGTTTAGCAGTAATGAGCTCATCAATCGCTTTGCGGATTTGACCTGAATGTCCACGTGAAGGCGGTTGATATGAACGCATCTTCACTTTTTCAGGATATTCGTAGGCAAATTTTTCTGCTGGATTCGTGGCATCCTTAGGAATATCAACAACAACTGGGCCTGGACGACCAGAAGAGGCAATATAAAATGCTTTCTTAATAATTGCAGGAATTTCGCTGGCGTGACGCACTTGGAAACTGTGTTTTACGATTGGACGAGAAATACCAACCATATCTGTTTCTTGGAATGCATCTTCACCAATTAGGTGACTTGCAACTTGTCCTGACAAAATCACCATTGGGATTGAGTCCATATAGGCAGTTGCAATAGGAGTAACAGTATTTGTTGCGCCTGGACCAGAGGTCACAAGAACAACACCTGTTTTACCAGTTACGCGCGAGTATGCATCTGCCATATGACCAGCAGCTTGCTCATGACGTACAAGGTAATGATTAATTTTGTCTTGTTGAAAAAGCGCATCATAAATATGTAAAACTGCGCCGCCTGGATAACCAAAAACATGCTCTACGCCTTCGTCCGCAAGCGCACGAACGAGCATTTCACCACCAGATAAAAGTTCCAACGTGATTCACCCTAGTGTTAGTACAATTTATGGGAGACATAAATTGTATTTTCATTCATTAACTTATGCACTTTTCTAAGTGTGCGTATTCTACTCGTTTTTGCTGCAATAGGAAAAATTTTCTGACTCATCAGCCGTATAAGCTGTTATTACATCTCGAATCAAAACATGTTGGGATAAACATATTTCAAAAAATCATTCTCTCGGCTAGAAAGAATGTCCATTGCAAACCATGACATTTATTCGAAGGGTGATCAAATAAGCGCATATAAAACTAAGCAAGCATTTTTGTTGCTTTCATACACAAAGTCAAGAATAAAGAAAAGGTTTTTTTAGAATAATTTTTAGCTGTTGTTTTTTTAATCTCTCAGCTCAAGGTAATTTATCGATTCAAATGCCCATTTATCAAAAAACTATTTCCTTTTTATACAAAAATAGGCATTGTGATTGGCTAATTCAAACATTTTGATCGAATATAGACGGAATTCTTTTGGGGAGATCAAATTATGAAACCATCATATTTAAAAACAAGCCTATACGCTGTCGCAACTACGACTATGCTTCTTTGTTCTAGCCAAAATTACGCTCAGCAATATTACAAATGGATAGATGCTAATGGTTCAACCCATTACACCACGACTCCTCCACCAAAAGGAGCAAAACGATTAGATAAAATTTCTACTTATGGAAGTAGCACTCAAAATGCAAACCCGCAAAAAGCACAGCAACCTCAAAACGAAAATCAACCATCTTCTGAAACACAATCACCTCAAAGCTTTGGTCAACCTTCAACGAATGTAGCTTCTCAAACTCCAGCTACTACTGCACCTGTTCAAACTCAAACTACAGCACCAGTTAGAGTAAAACCAAATCTTTAGATTCTTTTAATATAATTGAATAAAATGGTGACTCTAATATCACCACTTTATTCAATTTTTTAAAATACGAATATTTATGACAAAAACTCTTTTCCAACAACTCCTACATTTCTTTAACTTGCTATTTTTTATTATTCCTCTTAGCCATGCTCAGGATTTTTATAAATGGGTCGACGCGAGTGGCTCAACTCATTATTCAGCAACACCTCCACCCTCAAGTGCGAAAAAGTTAGGCTCAGTATCCACATATAGCAACAGTTTAGAACAAACTAAAAAACAACTTTCATATAATAAACCAGTTCAAAATCTCAATCAGCCACCATTTTCAGTAGCTCCAAAAGATAAATTTACAGCAAAAGAACGGACTGAAATTGAAGCAAAAGTACGAAAAGGAATGCAAGATTACTCTAAGGAGAAACGCACAAATCCTTATATAGATATGTTCGGTTCACTGACGGAACAAGATCTTAGATCCTCTTTAGAATCAGAATATCTCCAGAAAAAAGAGAAGTTAGCAAATTCAAGAGTATCAAATCGATAAAAGTATCTAATTTATAACTACACTGATACTCAAAACCACAAGATAAAATCTTGCTCTAAAAACTGACATTGCCCCCTATTTTGCGCTATGCTGTGCGGCAATCTTAACTTTAATTTTTGTTGTATCGCATATCCCTATGACGACTTCTCACATTGACTCCGAATATCAAGCAAGTGCCATTGAGCCTCAAGTTCAACAAGACTGGGACAATCGCAAAGTTTTTAAAGTTGCAGACACTGTAGAGGGCAAACATCGCTATATCCTATCGATGTTCCCTTACCCAAGTGGCAAACTGCACATGGGGCATGTGCGTAACTACACCATTGGTGACGTGATCAGCCGTTTTTATCGTTTAAAAGGTGAAACGGTATTACAACCCATGGGTTGGGATGCATTTGGTTTACCTGCTGAAAATGCAGCGATTGCACATCAGGTTGCACCTGCCAAATGGACTTTTGAAAACATCGCCTACATGCGTGACCAATTAAAAAAATTGGGCTTGTCTGTCGATTGGGATCGCGAATTTGCGACTTGTACGCCAGAGTACTATCACTGGGAACAATGGTTATTCGTACAACTTTATAAGAAAGGCTTGATCTATCGTAAACTTTCAACAGTCAACTGGGATCCTGTAGACCAGACTGTGTTAGCTAACGAGCAAGTTGAAAATGGTCGTGGCTGGCGTTCAGGTGCATTGGTTGAAAAACGTGATATTCCAATGTACTACTTCCGCATCACCGACTATGCACAAGAATTATTAGACGATTTAGACACATTAAAAGACGGTTGGCCACAACAGGTCTTGACCATGCAACGTAACTGGATTGGTCGTTCAACCGGGATGGAAATTACCTTCCCTTCTGCGAATACTGAAGTCTATGCAGATGGTTTAACTGTTTATACTACGCGTGCTGATACCTTAATGGGTGTGACTTATGTTGCTGTTGCAGCAGAACACCCTATGGCACTCAAAGCGGCTGAAAACAATCCTGAATTAGCTGCATTTATCGAAGAATGCCGCATGGGTTCAGTCGCAGAAGCTGATCTCGCCACTGCTGAAAAGAAAGGTATGGCAACCGGCTTGTCTGTTAAGCATCCAGTTACAGGTGAAGATCTCCCTGTTTGGATTGCGAACTATGTGTTGATGTCATATGGTTCAGGCGCTGTAATGGCAGTTCCTGCACATGACGAACGCGACTTTGAATTTGCCAATAAATTTAACTTGCCAATCAAGCAAGTCATCGATGCTAAAGGCGCTGATGATACTGAATACTCAGTAGCTGAATGGCAAGAATGGTACGGTTCTAAAGATGGCAAATTGGTGAATTCTGGCGAGTTTGATGGTTTAGCATTCCAAGCCGCTTTTGATGCCTTCCTTGCAAAATTAGAACCACAAGCTTTGGCAAATTCTAAGGTTCAATTCCGTTTACGTGACTGGGGTGTATCTCGTCAACGTTACTGGGGTTGTCCAATTCCAATGATCAATTGTAACAGCTGTGGTCAAGTCACCGTTCCAGAAGATCAATTGCCAGTGGTATTACCGACGGATGTGGTTCCAGACGGTTCTGGTAACCCATTGAACAAGATGCCTGAATTCTATGAAACTAAGTGTCCAAGCTGTGGCGGCGACGCACGTCGTGAAACAGACACCTTGGATACCTTTGTAGAATCCTCTTGGTATTATGCGCGTTATGCATCTCCAGACTTTACTGGCGGTATGGTGAAACCTGAAGCGGCGCAAAGCTGGCTGCCTGTGAATCAATATATCGGTGGTGTAGAGCACGCAATTCTGCACTTACTTTATGCACGTTTCTTCCATAAATTGATGCGTGATGAAGGCGTGGTACAAGGTAATGAACCATTCACCAACTTGCTCACCCAAGGCATGGTGTTGGCGGATACTTTCTACCGTGAAGCAGAAAGCGGCAAGAAAACTTGGTTTAACCCTGCGGACATCGAATTAGAGCGTGACGAGAAAGGTCGTATTCTATCTGCGAAATACTCAGGTGATGGTCAGGAAGTTGTGATTGGCGGACAAGAAAAAATGTCTAAGTCGAAAAACAACGGTATTGATCCACAAGCGATTATCGACCAATACGGCGCAGATACCGCACGTGTCTTTATGATGTTCGCTGCCCCACCTGATCAATCTTTAGAATGGTCAGATGCAGGTGTGGAAGGAGCTAACCGCTTCTTGAAACGTGTATGGCGTTTGGCTGCTGGTTTCTTAGAAAAAGGCAATCAGGCAACGGCAATCGATAGCGCAAATCTTTCTACAGACGCACAAGACTTACGTCGTAAAACGCATGAAACCATCCAAAAAGTGGGTGATGACATCGAACGTCGTCATGCGTTCAATACTTCTATTGCTGCATTAATGGAGTTATTGAATGCGACCAACAAGTTTGAAGCAAAAGATGACAATGATGTAGCCGTTGCACGTGAAGCAATTACAACTTTATTGACTTTACTTGCCCCATTTGCACCACATTTAAGTCAAACACTTTTAGCACAGTTTAGTATTGATATTAATACGACACTGTTCCCACAAGTGGATGAATCAGCTTTAACCCGTAATACGCAAACGATTGTTGTACAAGTGAATGGTAAACTTCGTGGTAAGTTAGACGTCGCAGTCGATATCTCAAAAGATGAGTTATTGGCTTTGGCAAAAGCACTGCCAGAAGTTCAACAATTCTTAACTGGTCCAACCAAGAAAGAAATTGTAGTACCAAATAAACTTGTTAATTTAGTTGTTTAATAATTCTTTCTAACCTCTCTTAAATATAAGAGAGGTTTTAATCCTCTACCAAAGAGGAATTAGAATAGATTTGATTAGAGGAATAAATATGCACTTAGCACAACGTTTAGCTGCTATTGTTTTAACTTTAGGTCTAAGTGCAGGCTTAGTTGGCTGTGGCTTTCATTTAAAGGGAAGCTATCCAACGGCAACACCATTGGTTTATAACAAACTAACTTTGGTTTTACCTGACAATACCGATGAACTCGAGAATCGTCTCAGCATCTATCTCAGTGCTACGGGTGTACAACTCAGTAATGCCAATGATGCCTATGTACTTCGTATCTTAGATTATACTCCTCGTCGCCAGTTATTGAATGGTAAATTGACTGAAGTACTATTGCGTTTAACCGTGACTTTCCAAATTGAAGATCGTCAAGGCAATAAAATCACAGAACCACGTACACTCACTGCATCTCGCACGTACCAATATGATGTGGCAACTGTAAATACAGATAACCAACAAGAAGCGTATCTGAACCGTATCATTATTGATGATATTGCCCAGCAAATCACGCGTCAAATTGCAGCGAATCGTTTACCCAAAGCTCAACCATAATTACTTTTTATGAAGTTAGATTATGTTCAAGCATTAAAACGTATCCATGAAGCCCGTGGTGCATGGATCATGCATGGGCAAGAACCTTTGCTTGAGCAAAACCTACTCGATGCATTCCGTAAAAGTTGGCAACAACAAGAAGTTGAACGTCAGCGGCATGACATTAGCAGTGTTAATGACTGGAAAAATGTCTTTAATGCGCTGAATAGTTTATCGCTATTCTCACAACAACTCGCCATTGAAGTACATGGCAATATCAAGCCCGATGCCAACGGCTTAAAACTACTTAAAAACTATATTCAACATAATGAACATAACTTATTGCTGATCGTTTTACCAAAACAAGACAGCAGCAGTTTAAAGTCTGCTTTTTTCCAAGTCGTCGAAGCAAACGGTGTGGTTGTGCAACTTGCAGCAGCATATCCACAAGACCGTCAACGCATTTTGGCAATCGAAGCAGAAAAACTGGGAATTCAACTCAACAATGATGCTTGGCAATGGCTGATGCAGCACCATGAACATAATCTATTGGCTGCGAAAAACAGCCTAATGCGTGTGGCAGATACCTTTCCTGATATACAAAAAATTCAGATTGAACAGCTATATGCTTGTTTGCAAGATCAGTCACGTTATACCACTTATGATCTTAGCGATGCACTACTTGCTGGTAACTTGGCGCAATCCATTAAGATTTATCAATATTTGATTGCGGCTGGTGAACCTGACAGCCTAATTTTGTGGACATTGAATAAAGAAATGCGTCTTCTGATGCAACTCTTTGAGCAGCCCCATAATGCGATACAAATTGGTATTTGGAAAACTAAAGTATCCCAATATCAACAAGCTTTACGCCGTCTAAATCCAAGACAGTTCTTACTTTGGCCTGAACTATTATTGCGAATTGATGCTGCAATCAAAGGGATGTCTAAAGAAAACTCAGAGCATCTTATGCTACAGGCGGTCGGAGAGTTATGTGGCAACCGCCTGTTTCCATCATAATTTTAGCTAAATATACGAGAGAACCAGCTCTTTCCTTTGGTTTGTTCTTGGGTGCGTAAATATCGAATCATATTGTCACGCACAGCATCGACATAATCCTGATCATCATGCTGTATATGATTAATCAACCATTTTGAGAGTAATCGATATAAATCATTTTCAACTGCTTCCCCTTTTTCAAAGCGTTGACGATAATCATTCAGTCTTTTGACAAATAAATCATGTATACCTTTATGTGAAGGTAAATATTGATAATTAACCTGCATTAATAAATTTTCTTCAAAGCTAAAATGTGATTGCGTGTAATCAATTAGATCTTCCAATACTTCTTGAATCTTAGCGCGATGACCACTCACCCGAATTTCTTCTAGTCTATTGATATAATCTAATATTTGGCGATGCTGATGATCAATTACATCGATACCGATATTAAAGCTTTCTTGCCATTCCATTTTATTTCCCCTGTGAATTTTCCTATCAAATCACTTGTACTTATTTGCATATTTTTTATGACTTTATTACTTAAATTAAAACCATAAAAAAAATATGGAATTAGATCTTACAATTTTTACACCCTTAAATCCATAAAAAAATTAAGGTTTTATTAAATTTATTTACCTTATATTAAAAATAAATATAAGAAATTGAAATTTATAGTAATTTTTAAAAAATAATGAGGCTGGGAAAGTTAAATTAGAAACGTAACTCATTTTTTAATGAATGATGTAATTCAACCTACTGTAAATACATAAACGTGATCTTTTCTAAATCAAGATCGTCTCATCAATAGAATTCAATAGGTCATCAATCGCCGTTAGCTCAATCATCATCAGAAAGTCATAATTCACTCAATATTTCTCAATTTTAGGGTAAATTATGCTGAGATCATCTCAATAAACTACTACGATGACAGAGGATAAGAATACGAATCATGCAGCAACTCAGCCCCATCGAAATTGAAAGAATTAAAAGTTTATTCTCAAAAGCCGATAGCCTAATTATCAGTGCGGGTGCAGGTATGGGCGTTGACTCAGGTCTGCCCGACTTTCGAGGCAATCAAGGCATGTGGCGAGCTTATCCAGAACTC
>NZ_LBMZ01000008.1:0-1165 GCF_001005525.1 Acinetobacter sp. AG1
ACTTGGCCAATGACAACGACTTGACAGTGGATGCCAATGTCAGCTTTACCGATGTTGCGGGCAACAGCAGCAGCGTCAACGACAGCCAAAGCTATACTGTGGACACTACAGCGCCTGTGGTGACCTTGACCGATCTCAGTAGCAATGACCAAACCCCAGCGCTTAGCGGTACTATTGATGACCCAACCGCGACAGTGGTGGTGAATGTGAACGGTACCGACTACACCGCCACCAATAACGGTGATGGGACTTGGACATTAGCAGACAACACCTTACCGAGCTTGCCAGAAGCGAACTACCCAATCACCGTGACGGCAACAGACAGCGCAGGCAATGTGGGTACGGATACCGGCAGCTTAAGCATTGACTTAACTCCACCAAGCACCACTACGACAGTGTTTAGCATTGATGCGATCACTGCAGACAATGTGATTAACAGCACAGAGGCAGGCGCTGCGACCGTGACCCTCACAGGGGTGCTCACTGGAATCCCAGCGGATGCAAGCAGTACGGTGGTCACCGTGACCGTGAATGGCAATGACTACACCGCGACTGTAGACACAGTTGCAGGCACTTGGAGTGTTGATGTCAGCGGCAGTGACTTGGCCAATGACAACGACTTGACAGTGGATGCCAATGTCAGCTTCACCGATGTTGCGGGCAACAGCAGCAGCGTCAACGACAGCCAAAGCTATACTGTGGACACTACAGCGCCTGTGGTGACCTTGACCGATCTCAGCACCAATGACCAAACCCCAGCGCTTAGCGGTACCATAGATGACCCAACCGCGACCGTGGTGGTGAACGTGAACGGTACCGACTACACCGCCACCAACAACGGTGATGGGACTTGGACCTTAGCAGACAACACCTTACCGAGCTTGCCAGAAGCGAACTACCCAATCACCGTGACGGCAACAGACAGCGCAGGCAATGTGGGTACGGATACCGGCAGCTTAAGCATTGACTTAACTCCACCAAGCACCACTACGACAGTGTTTAGCATTGATGCGATCACTGCAGACAATGTGATTAACAGCACAGAGGCAGGCGCTGCGACCGTGACCCTCACAGGGGTGCTCACTGGAATCCCAGCGGATGCAAGCAGTACGGTGGTCACCGTGACCGTGAATGGCAATGACTACACCGCGACTGTAGACACAGT
>NZ_LBMZ01000047.1:0-5439 GCF_001005525.1 Acinetobacter sp. AG1
TTAATAAAGAAGCCCTAAATTGAGAAAATTTAGGGCTTCTTTATTAATATCACAAATACTTGCTTAGAAGAATAACTCGCTTGAATTGCAATGTAGAATGAGTTTCTTATACTAATTATACTTGAACAATTTTTATCAGATATTAGAATCTTGACTAACCTTAATATTGGTGATAATTTAATCAATAAGGAAGTCATATACTATTTGGGATTTAAGAGAAATCTTACCCAAATGAATAAAGATATGACAACCTAAATACACAGCTAACAACGAACGAAACGGTTTAGATCGTTTTTAAAAATGTTCAAGGTTGTAGAAAAGCCCGTTAATCGGGCTTTTTTAATGCCGATTATTTTTTGAATAAAATTTTGGCTATAGTGAAATAAAGATTGGAGGAGCAATAGGGGATTGTGATGCTGATGTTTATTATTTTAATGGTTATTATTGGTTTGGTTTTATTATTCTTTTTTGCAAAGAGAACTGACGCTACAGAAGATAGTGCGGATTATAGCCAGCCATATTCAACAACAACTTCTTCTTGTGACTCATCTCAAAATAATGATTTCAGACGTTCTGATGAATGTAGTTCTAATGATGATTCCAGTTCAGATTCAAGTGGTTGTGATAGTAGTAGCAATGATTAAAAAAAGCTTGTACCCCTTGAGGGGCAAGAGGCACAAGCTAAACTGGGTTTAAGGTAGGTCAAACCAAATCATTTGGCTGTCTTGCAATGCAGTAATGGTTGCAGTTTCATCGAATACCAAAGCATCACCCGCTTTCACCAAATGATTGGCAATCATTACTTCACCTGAAATCACATGCACATAGTTGACTTTTTTCCGTGCTGTAATTTCTAAATGTTGATCTTTCTCAATGACAGCAGTTTTCACTTCCGCATTTTGACGAATCGACATTGGCGCAGATGCATCACCAGCAATCAAATGCCATTGGTTTGGATGATCTTTCGGATTCAGTTGAATTTGCTGATAAGTCGGTTCAGCATCTTGCACATTCGGTTGAATCCAAATCTGTAACAGATGCACCGCTTTATCGTGCTTGTTCATTTCACTGTGGGTGACCCCAGTTCCAGCGCTCATCAACTGCCATTCACCTGCATTGATTTGACCTTCATTGCCCATACTGTCTTTATGGGAAATGGTGCCATCAAGTACACAGGTCAAGATTTCCATGTTGTCATGGGGATGAGTACCGAAGCCATTATGTGCAGCAACCGTATCATCATTGATCACGCGAAGCGCACTGACGCCCATATATTTCGGGTTATACCAGCTACCAAATGAAAAGCTATGGTAGGTGTCTAACCAACCTGCTTTGACATGACCACGATTTTCACTTCGATGTAGATAAGCATTCATCTTTCATCTCCCAATTATTATGTTTTGCTTGATGTTTATAGTATCGATTCATAATGGTGATAGATAGTCTTTTATTGCGACATATTGTCCTAAAAATGAAATGATTAAATGTTTAACTTTTTATTTCAAATAATAAAAAAGGCTGAATCAAATATTCAGCCTTTTCAAGTTGGTCAACGAATTTACCAATCTTTTATTTTGATTTATTTTCCAACTGTGGAATTGCAGAACCTTGGCCAACAGCAAGTAAACCTGTTTCAGTATAGATACCGAGTTTTGCACGGGTATCAGTAATGTCGAGGTTACGCATTGTTAACTGACCGATACGATCCATTGGCGTAAACATTGAATCACCTTTCTCCATAGTTAAACGCTCAGCTTCATAGGTGAGGTTCGGAGATTCAGTGTTCATGATGGTGTAGTCATTACCACGACGCAATTCCAAAGTTACGGTACCAGTAATGGCTTTAGCAACCCAACGCTGTGAAGTTTCACGTAGCATTAATGCTTGTGAATCGAACCAACGGCCTTGGTAAAGTAAACGACCTAAACGTAAACCATTAATGCGGTATTGTTCAATCGTATCTTCGTTATGAATACCAGTTACTAAACGCTCATACGCGATGTGTAACAAAGCCATACCCGGTGCTTCATAAATACCACGAGATTTCGCTTCGATGATGCGGTTTTCGATTTGGTCAGACATACCTAAACCATGACGACCACCGATACGGTTCGCTTCGAGAATGAATTCAACTGGATCTTCAATACGTTGGCCATTTAACGCAACTGGCATACCTTCTTCAAAAGTAATGCTCACTTCTTCTGGCTGGATGTCAACGTCGTCTTTCCAGAACGCAACGCCCATAATTGGGTCTACGATTTTAATACCCGCATTGAGGTATTCTAAATCTTTTGCTTCATGCGTTGCCCCCAACATATTTGAGTCAGTTGAGTATGCTTTTTCTTTTGACATTTTATAGTCAAAGCCGTTGTCGATTAAGAATTGCGACATTTCGGCACGACCGCCTAACTCATCAATAAAGGTTTGGTCTAACCAAGGCTTATAGATTTTGAGGGCAGGGTTAGTCAATAAACCATAACGATAGAAACGTTCAATATCGTTACCTTTATAAGTAGAACCATCACCCCAGATGTTGACGTCGTCTTCTTTCATCGCCGTTACAAGCATCGTACCTGTAACTGCACGACCCAAAGGTGTGGTATTGAAATAAGGAACGCCACCAGTACTAATGTGGAATGCGCCACATTGAATTGCTGCAATACCTTCAAGTGCAAGTTGTAAACGACAATCGATTAATCGAGCTTTGACTGCGCCGTATTGTTCAGCTTTCTTTGGAATTGCATCATAGTCATCTTCATCAGGTTGACCCAAGTTTGCAGTATAAGCATAAGGCTCTGCGCCTTTTTGCTTCATCCACAATAAAGCTGCTGAAGTATCGAGACCACCAGAAAAGGCAATCCCAACTTTTTTGCCTACAGGTACGTGCTGCAAGATAGTTGCATTATCAGTCATTGCTTGTCCTAACATTTATTAGTAAAGACTCCGAATAGGTAGTCTTGAGAATAAAAAATCGGAACTATTGTAACACTTTTCATGGAGCTTGTTTTCCTGAAAGAAAAACTAAGCAGAAAAATTATGTTCTAATACATTTGATTTTTGTTTTTTTAGATTGGAAATCAAAATAGTTACATTACTTTTGACTTTAGTGTCAGCATTTTCTTGAAAAGAGTCATAAACACATATAAAAATTCAGTTAAAGTACTATGCAACAAGTTGCAAAGCCAATAAATACAGAAGGAATACCATGACTAGCTATGCAAATATCTTAAAACCATTACATTTAGGGTTTACGACAATTAAAAACCGTGTAGTAATGGGCTCTATGCACACAGGTTTAGAAGATCGTTTCTTTAATTACCCTAAACTTGCAGCTTATTTTGAAGAAAGAGCAAAAGGTGGTGTAGGCTTAATCATCACAGGCGGTATTTCTCCAAATCGCCAAGGTTGGTTATTACCAGCTGGCGGTACAATGAATAGTTTAATGGATATTCCACAGCATCGTTTAGTGACGCATTCAGTCCATAAGCATGGTGCAAAAATTTTAATGCAAATCCTGCATTCTGGGCGTTATGGCTATCAACCTTTTGTAGTTTCTTCGAGTGCTGTTAAATCGCCAATTTCACCATTTAAACCGCGTGAAATGAGCAATCAAAATATTTTGGATACGATTCAAGATTACGCACGTTGTGCGAGTATTGCGAAGAAAGCGGGTTATGATGGCGTTGAAATCATGGGTTCAGAAGGTTATTTGCTGAATCAGTTTTTAAGCCGACATGTGAACCAACGTAGTGATCGTTGGGGTGGTGATATCGAAAATCGTATGCGCTTTGCAGTTGAAATTGTCAAAGCAATTCGTGCGAAAGTGGGCGAGAAATTTATTATTTGTTTCCGTTTATCAATGCTTGATTTAGTGCATGACGGTAATACGATGCAAGAAGTAACGATTGTTGCTAAAGCATTAGAAAAAGCAGGTGTTACTTTACTAAATACTGGAATTGGTTGGCATGAAGCGCGTGTACCAACGATTGTGACTTCAGTACCTCGTGCAGCATTTGCAGATTACACCGCTTTTGTAAAACAGCATGTTTCTATTCCTGTAATTGCATCAAATCGTATCAATATGCCTGATACTGCTGAAGATATTATTGCTTCTGGTAAAGCCGATATGGTCCAAATGGCGCGTCCATTATTGGCAGATCCATATTGGGTAAATAAAACTGCAACCAATCGTGTAGATGAAATTAATACGTGTATCGCATGTAACCAGGCTTGCCTAGATCACAGCTTTAAGAATCAACGTGCAACCTGTCTTGTAAACCCACGTGCAGCATTTGAAACAGAATTAGTTTATATCAAAACTAAAAAACCTAAACGTATTGCGGTTGTTGGTGGTGGTGTTGCTGGAATGTCAGCTGCAACAGTTGCCGCAAGTCGTGGTCACGCCGTCACTTTATTTGAAGCAAGTAATGATGTTGGTGGTCAGTTTAATTTAGCGAAAGTTGTTCCTGGAAAAGAAGAATTCCACGAAACCATTCGTTACTTTAAGGTGCAAATCAAGCAAACAGGTGTCGATTTGCGTTTAAATACGCGCGTAAGCCGTGAACAGCTTGAACGAGAAGGTTTTGATGAAGTTATTGTGGCTACAGGCGTAGTTCCTCGTGCATTAAAAATTCAGGGTAGTACTGCACCACAAGTATTGTCATATGCTGAAGTACTTAAAGGTGCAGAAGTTGGACAAAAAGTTGCTGTAATTGGAGCAGGGGGAATTGGTTTTGATGTATCAGAGTTTTTATTAAAACCACCGCATCAACCTCAGCCTCAACCTTTAGCAGAATGGCAACGTGAATGGGGTGTCGATCCAAACCCTAATTATATTTCTGAAGGTGGGATGCAACGTCCAGAAGTTGAAATGCCAATTCGCCAGATCTATTTATTACAACGCAAAACTACACCTTTAGGTGTTGGCTTAGGTAAGACTTCAGGTTGGGTACATCGTGCACAATTGAAAAAACATGCGGTTCGTATGCTTCGTGGTGTGCAGTACAAAGCGGTGACTGATGAAGGATTATGGGTTGAGCATAATGGTCACGATCAGTTATTGCGTGTAGACACAATTGTCGTGTGCGCTGGGCAAGAATCTGTAAAAGATTTAATGCCTAAAGATGGTGAAAATACTTTAGCGAACTATCATATTATTGGTGGTGCGAAGCTTGCTGCTGAGCTAGATGCGAAGCGTGCAATCCGCGAAGGGGCTGAATTGGCTGCTAAACTCTAATAATTGATGAAACATTATGCATTTGAATACATTGCAGTTAAATTTCTCTTGAATAAAGAGAACAAGCTTTGTATTCTTACGCACATGGAAGCGTGGCAGAGCGGTTTAATGCACCGGTCTTGAAAACCGACGAGGGTGTGAGTCCTCCGTGAGTTCGAATCTCACCGCTTCCGCCAAATATCTAAATAAGCCCTTGTTTTTAC
>NZ_LBMZ01000075.1:0-15268 GCF_001005525.1 Acinetobacter sp. AG1
ATACAAAATATGCCTGAAATAGATTGTTTATATACCCATATTATTACTGAGTTTTATAAAGTTTAATTTGTACAAAATGTTGAAAAATATATAAATTTTATTTGAAATTTTAAAAAGTGTTCCCATCTTAGTGATAAGTTAAAAATTTGTTGTGAGGAATAACAAGAATGCGTTTTGAAAAATTTACGAACCGTCTACAGCAAGCTCTCTCAGATGCACAATCATTAGCAATGGGTAAAGACCATACTTCTATTGCGGGTATTCATATTCTATCGACTTTGCTAGAAGAGCCTGCCAATTTAAGTTTGTTGCAGCAATCAGGTGCACGCTTGCCAGAGTTGAAACAAAAGTTAGAACAAGCGATAAGAAATGCACCGACTTTATCAAATCCAACAGGAGATATTAATCTTAATCCTGAAGCGGTAAAGATTTTAAATTTAGCTGATCGTTATGCGCAAAAAGCCGGTGATGAATTTTTATCAACGGATTGGGTGTTGTTAAGTTTAGCGGAAACGGGTGAAACTAAAACTATATTAAATAGTGCTGGGGTAACACCAGATAGTTTACGCAAAGTAATTGAAAATATTCGAGGAAATGACAAAGTCATGAGCAATAATCATGAAGATCAACGCGATTCATTGAATAAATATACCATTGATTTAACAGAGCGTGCTTTGGCAGGTAAACTGGATCCTGTAATTGGTCGTGATGATGAAATACGTCGCACAATACAGGTTTTATCACGCCGAACTAAAAATAACCCAGTCTTGATTGGTGAACCTGGCGTGGGTAAAACTGCGATTGTTGAAGGTCTAGCGCAACGAATTATTAATGGTGAAGTTCCTGAAAGTTTAAAAAGTAAACGAGTATTGTCTTTGGATCTGGGTTCGTTGCTTGCAGGTGCTAAATATCGCGGTGAGTTCGAAGAGCGTTTGAAAGCCGTTCTGAATGATCTTGCAAAACAAGAAGGTGAAGTCATCCTATTTATTGATGAATTACACACACTTGTAGGTGCAGGAAAAGGTGATGGTGCAATGGATGCTGGTAATATGTTGAAACCTGCTTTAGCACGTGGTGAGTTGCGTTGTGTTGGAGCAACAACTTTAGATGAATATCGTCAATATATTGAGAAAGATGCTGCCCTAGAACGTCGTTTCCAAAAAGTATTAGTTGATGAACCAAGTGTGGAAGATACCATTGCGATTTTGCGTGGTTTAAAAGAGAAATATGCAACGCATCATGGCGTTCAAATTTTAGACTCAGCAATTATTGCAGCTGCAAAAATGTCGCATCGTTATATCACGGATCGTCAATTGCCAGATAAAGCCATTGATTTAATTGATGAAGCTGCTTCACGTATTAAAATGGAGATCGACTCTAAACCCGAAGCTTTAGATAAACTTGATCGTCGTTTAATCCAGTTGAAAATGCAATTGGAAGCAGTGAAGAAAGACGAGGATGTTGGTAGTAAAGCTGAAGTGAATCATCTTGAACAGCAAATTGCTGAAAAGCAAAAAGAATATAATGATCTAGAGGAGATTTGGAAAGCTGAGAAGACACTCGTTGAGGGTGATAAGAAAGCTCAAGTTGAATTGGATCAAGCACGTGTTGCTTTAGAAAAAGCAAAACGTGAAGGTGATTTGGCTGAAGCAGCGCGTTTACAATATGGCGTGATTCCTGAGTTGCAGAAACGCTTGGAACAAGCGGAAGTCGCTGAGGACAATGAAGAACCGAAGTTAATTCGTACCAAAGTGACTGAAAATGAAATTGCTGAAGTAGTGAGTGCGGCAACAGGCATTCCTGTGGCGAAAATGCTACAAGGTGAACGTGAAAAACTACTGAATATGGAAGAGTTTTTACATAACCGTGTAGTCGGGCAACATGAAGCTGTGGTTGCAGTTTCCAATGCAGTCCGTCGTTCACGTGCAGGTCTATCTGATCCGAATCGTCCGAGTGGATCATTCTTATTCCTTGGACCGACAGGTGTAGGTAAAACTGAGTTAACTAAAGCATTAGCAAACTTCTTGTTTGATAGTGATGATGCCATGATTCGTATCGATATGTCTGAATTTATGGAAAAGCATTCTGTCAGCCGTTTAGTGGGTGCTCCTCCGGGATATGTCGGTTATGAAGAAGGCGGCGTTTTAACAGAAGCTGTTCGTCGTAAGCCATACAGTGTGGTGTTATTTGACGAAGTGGAAAAAGCTCATCCAGATGTATTCAATATCCTGTTACAGGTATTGGATGATGGTCGCTTAACTGATTCTCAAGGTCGTGTTATTGATTTTAAAAATACAGTCATTGTGATGACATCTAACCTAGGTTCACAAGATGTACGTGAATTAGGTGAAGGTGCAACTGATGAGGAAGTTCGAACAGTGGTAATGAGTGCTGTAACTCAGCATTTCCGTCCAGAGTTCATTAACCGTATTGATGAATTAGTCATTTTCCATTCGTTGAAGAAAGCTCAAATACGTGGTATCGCGGATATTCAATTGAATCGTTTACGTTCACGTCTGAGCGAACGAGATATGGCCTTAACTGTTGATGATAGTGCATTTGATCTATTGATTGATGCTGGTTTTGATCCAATCTATGGCGCACGACCACTAAAACGTGCAATACAGCAACAAGTTGAAAATAACTTGGCACAGAAAATCTTATCTGGTGAATTCCAGCCAGGAGATAATATTTTGATTAAAGGTGATAGTGGTCAGCTTGTGTTTGATAAAATGAAACTTAGCTAAATCTAATTTGAATGATTGGCTAAAAAGATGGTGATGAAAATCACCATCTTTTTTTATATCAGTGCAATTTATCTGATTTCTTAAGGAATATTACCAATGACATTGCGATTTTATGAAAAGCTTGGTAGTTTCGGAATAAATAAGAAAAAAATTCAGGATGAATTAAAATGGAGAATAAGCAGCATTATTACACTTATATTGGTGTAATTATGTTCATAACAGCATTTCCAATCGTAGCTTGGGCTGTGCAACCGATGACAGAGGGATCTTTAGCATTACAAACAGGTGCATTAAATAGATCCTTACCTAATATTATTGAAAAAGCTCAACGAGATGCAATGAAGCCAGAGGAAGAACGTTGGCGTTCTCAACGCATATTGAGTGACCGTAATTTGCGTGAAATAAGGATCAGTATGCTTGCTGAAGGAGTTTTATCACCTTATGAAGAACAAAAGAAAACGTCTGTAATGGATGTGCGGGAAAAGAAGAAAGCAAGTATGAAGCCCCATGATGAGGCTCCAGATAACTTCATGATTTATGAGTTTGATTCTCCTAATGTAAAAAGAACCAAAGTCACATTTAAATAATGAGAAAAATCATTCCTTAAATTTGATTATGTTGGATTTTCCAAGCACGATGAATTTTCTGATTACGTTTAAAGTCTAGGCCTATCGTTTCAGAAGTAATTTCTTCAACTTGATACATTGCTTCGATTTCTTCATCTAACTCAAACCCACGATAGTTATTTGAGAAGTACAAAGTACCATCACTAGTTAAACGGTTCATTGCACGTTTAAGCAGAGAAACATGGTCGCGCTGTACATCAAATGTACCATAAAACTTTTTCGAGTTAGAGAAAGTTGGAGGGTCAATGAAGATGAGATCGTATTGTTCATGGCCTTCTTTTAACCACTCAAAGCAATCGCTCGAAAAGAACATATGTTGTTCATCAGCATGATCTACCGTTAAACCATTCAATACAAAATTTTCTTTTGACCAATTCAGATAAGTATTTGATAGGTCGACACTCGTGGTACTTGCTGCACCGCCAAGTGCTGCATGTAAGCTAGCAGTTGAGGTATAGCTATAAAGATTAAGAAAGTGTTTGCCACGTGCTTCTTTTGCAATTCTTAGACGAATTTGACGGTGATCTAAGAATAAACCAGTATCTAAATAGTCTGTTAAATTGACGAGAATTTTAGCTTTGCCTTCTTGCACAATAAAACGTTTAGACGCAGTGCTTTGTTTTTCATATTGATTTGTTCCCGTTTGCTTTGCACGGGTTTTGATAAAAATTGCATCACGATTTAAGCCTGTTACTGCACGAATGGCAGCTAAACCCAAATTAAAACGTTTTTTTGCTTTTTCAGGATCAATCGTTTTTGGTGGTGCGTATTCCTGAACATGCAAACGATCTCCATATAAATCGACGGCAATGTTAAAATCAGGTAAATCGGCATCATACAAACGTAAGCAAAAAATATTTTCTTTCACAGCCCATTTTTTTAAGGCCTGCATATTTTTTTGCAAACGGTTGGTAAAGTCTTCCGCACCTTCAATTTTTTCAAATTGCTGAGGTTGCCACGTCGCTAAGAATGGTTGAACTACGGCTGCAGGTTTTACTGTGCCGAAACGGATATAAATTGGAAGTTTACCATTCATCAAACGTAAAGTTTGAGGTTCGGTGATGGTCAGTACATCTGCTTGTTCAATTTGTGCTGCAATCACGGCAACAGGCTGATTTGGAAAATTCTTCTGTAATAATCCTGATAGACCTAAATAGAATGATCGACTAGAGGCTTTATCACCTAAACGTTCCCCATAAGGAGGGTTGGTGACAACAAAGGCTTTTTTACCTTCAGCATGGAAATCATCCCAATCTGCTAAAGTCCGCTCTTCAATTTGAATTTGATCAAGTATTTTTTCAAAACCTGCTGCAATGATGTTTTGGCGAGTGGCTTTAACCGCTTCCCAATCCGCATCGTAGGCATAAAACTTAGGTAGAGGTTGCTCTAAAGCCTTTGCATGACGTTCTGCTGCTTCTGCTTTAAGTGATAACCACAATTCACGATCATGTCCATGCCAACCATTGAAGCCAAAGCGACGTACTAAGCCTGGTGCACGATCAGTTAAAATCATTAATGATTCAATAATGAATGTTCCTGAACCACACATTGGGTCAAGAATTAAATCAGGTTGCAGTTGTTGTAATTGTGCTTTTTGTAAGATTGCCGCTGCAAGATTTTCTTTGATAGGTGCATCCGTCATAAAGTGACGGTAGCCACGTTTATGTAAAGAATCACCTGATAAATCTAGGCAGTAAGTATGCTCGGTTTTACCAGCTAATACATAAAGTGTAATTTCGGGCTGTTTAATATCAATACTTGGGCGTTTACCAACCGCCTCCATAAATGAATCAACTACACCATCTTTAACTCGTAGTGTAGCGAATTGTGTATTGACTTTAATTTCGCGTTCTACATGTAGGCGAACAGCAAAGGTACTTTGTGGCGCAAAAACAAGAGACCAATCAAAGCTAATCGCACCCTCGTAGAGTTCTTCTGCAACATCACGTGCATCATGTGTGAATTCAAGTTCATGGGTATGAATTGGTAACAGTACACGGGAGGCCAAACGAGACCACATACAAACGCGATAGGCATTCTCAAGTGTGCCTTTAAATATTAAACGTCCAGCAAAACGTTGGATATTTTGAATGCCTAAATTTTCAAGTTCTTGTTGTAATAAGGTTTCAAGCCCGTCAGCACAGGTCACCCAATAGTCTGTTAGACGTGGTTTAGCGTTCATTCAAATTTCCAAAACATTTTTAGCAATCGACTATTTTAACTGATTTTGGAAGAGAAATACGGTTTTTCTTTTTGTGTTTAGCCTTAGCATGTCCCATAGATTAATTCTAATTTGTGGTCTAAGGTATGTTGTGAAGCTCTTTGGGTTAGTAATAGTGTATTACTTATTTAGATTGAATCACTTCTTTGCTTTAAATTTTCAGCATATGATTTTTTACTTATCAGATAAGTTCACCATGTCATAAAATAATTTTTATTTGTTTTTAATGGTTGGTACATATTTTGCTTTTCTAAAACTGAATTATCAAGAAACACTTCTCCCAACGATGTGAGGACGTTATGAAAGCAAATATGAACCATGAACTTGTACTAAATGCCGAAGCCTTTTCTGTTGCAACTCAAATGTACGTGCGATTAAGACGAGTGTCTGGTCGAGTTATTGATGTTATGTATTTAGTCCACGATAAAGATTATGCAAAGTATGTCGTAGAAATCGCATTAGCAACTGAAGATACAGAGTTAGAACGTTATGCTGCACGCTTAGGTTCTTTAATTGATTTATACCCTGAGCCAATTTTGGCCCTAGATGAAGCTAAAGATGATTCAATCAATACGATTATTGATGATTTGGATACATATTCCTCAGAAGTAACTGATGAAGAAATTTACAAAGCGCAAGTTGCTCATCACTATATTGGTGCATTACGTTAATTCATTATGTTGCAACTCCCTAATTAATTGCAACATAATGGTGAAAAGTTGTTCTGCGAAAGTAGAGAAATTGGGCTACACTATGCAAGTTTTGGTGATTCGACCTATAGGAATCTTTTATGCATATTGCAGCCCTGCATCAACCAAGTCAGGTTCAATTGAATCAACAAGGAAATTTAAAGCACTTCTTAACCATTGAGGGTCTTTCTAAAGAAAGCCTAACCAAGATTTTAGATACCGCACAAAGTTTTTTAGACGATAATAATAATTTGATTAACCGTCCGTTATTAGAAGGGCTGACGGTAATGAATCTTTTCTTCGAAAACTCTACTCGAACTCGCACTACATTTGAGGCAGCTGCAAAACGTTTGTCTGCAAATGTTCTGAATATCGATATTGCACGTTCAAGTACCTCTAAAGGCGAAACCTTACGTGATACGCTTTGGAATTTGGAAGCGATGGCTGCGGATATTTTCGTAGTTCGTCATTCATCTTCTGGGGCAGCGCATTTTATTGCCAAGGATGTTTGTCCTAAAGTTGCAATTATCAATGCAGGGGATGGACGCCACGCGCATCCGACTCAAGCAATGTTAGACATGTTGACTATTCGCCGTGAAACTAAAAAGCCATTTGAAGCGCTCAGTGTTGCTATTATTGGTGATATTAAGCATTCACGTGTAGCACGTTCCAATGTGGCTGCTTTACAAACGTTAGGTTGCAAAGATATTCGCGTGATTGCACCAAATACGCTGTTACCAGTTGGTTTTAATGAATACGGCGAAAATGTACGCCTGTTTAATAAAATGGATGCAGGCGTGACAGACTGTGATGTGATTATTGCATTGCGAATTCAAAATGAGCGTATTGATTCACCTGCATTATCTTCACAATCTGAATTTTACAAAATGTATGGTCTAAATAAAGAGCGCTTAGCACTCGCTAAACCTGATTGTATAGTTATGCATCCTGGTCCAATGAACCGTGGTGTTGAAATTGATTCAAGCGTTGCCGATGGTGATCAATCTGTCATTTTGAAGCAAGTCACTAATGGGATTGCGGTTCGTATGGCAGTGTTGGCACTTGCGATGCAAGGGCAGTTACAAGAACAAGGTTTAATTGAAGCGATTGCACTTTAAAGGATAGATCACATGAGTATTGTAAAAATTGAAAATGTCCGTGTGCTCGATCCAATTCAAAAAACTGATCAAGTTCAAACGGTTTATATTAAGAATGGTAAATTGGTTGATAGCGCAGATCCAGTTGATGAAACGATTGACGGTCAAGGTAAATGGTTAATGCCAACCATGGTTGACTTGTGCGCACGCTTACGTGAGCCAGGGCAACAACAACATGGGACATTAAAGTCAGAAGGTAAAGCTGCGCGTGCGAATGGTATTTTGCATGTTATTACTCCACCAGACTCAAAGCCAATCGTACAAGATAATGGCGCACTTATTCATGGTCTGATTGAAAAGGCACAATTAGATGGTGGTATTTATCTACATATTATCGGTGCACAAACTCAAGGTTTGAATGGGAAGCAGCCGGCTAATATGGCAGGTTTAAAGAAAGGTGGTTGTACTGCTGTTTCTAATGCCAATGCAGCATTTGAAAATGATGATGTTGTAATTCGTACTCTTGAGTATGCTGCTGGTTTGGATTTGACTGTGGTCTTTTATGCTGAAGAGCCACAGCTTGCAAAAGATGGTTGTGCACACGAAGGTTTTATCGCTTCTCGTCAAGGCTTACCAATGATTCCTGCGATTGCGGAAACAGTTGCAATTGCTAAATACCTTTTGATGATTGAAGCAACAGGCGTGAAAGCACATTTTGGTTTATTGTCTTGTGGTGCGTCAGTTGATTTGATTCGCGCAGCTAAAGCCAAAGGTTTACCAGTCACTGCGGATGTTGCGATGCACCAATTACATTTGACTGAACAACTCACTGATGGTTTTAACTCACTTGCGCATGTTCGCCCACCATTACGTTCTGAGCAAGATAAAGCATTGTTACGTCAAGGTGTGAAAGAAGGTGTGATTGATGCAATTTGTACTCATCATGAACCGTTAAGTAGCTCAGCGAAAATGGCACCTTTTGCAGAAACGCAACCAGGAATAACGGCTTTTGATACTTATGTAGCTTTGGGTGTGCAACTGATTCAAGAAGGTCTGTTTGAACCATTAGAATGGGTTGAAAAAGTGACTTCAATTCCCGCGCAAGTTGCAAATATGACTGAACGTTGGCAGCAAGAAGCAGGTTGGGTGTTGGTTGATCCAGAACTAGAGTGGGTAGTATCAAAAGAGACAATTTTATCTCAAGGTAAAAATACACCTTTGCTAGGCCAGACCTTGAAAGGTAAAGCGGTACAGACATTCATCTAAACTTTGTTTCTGAGCAGAATAGGTTTTGTGACTTATTCTGCTTAACTTTTTAGTAAGTTAATTTATTATTAGAAATTTTCCGTAAATAATTTAATAATGGATAGTTTTGCTTGTATATAGGTCGAATAAAAATGAGAATTACATTTATTGGTGCAGGGCGCGTTGCTTATCATTTAGCAAAAGTACTACATCCTGATCACCAGATTGTACAAGTTTTTAGTCGTGATTTAGAAAAAGCAAATCGTTTAGCATCTTTAGTTGAAGCCACTGGGATTAATCATTTTGATCAATTAAACCCCAATACTGATCTCGTTATTATTGCTATATCTGACCAATCCATACCTGATGTTATTCAGGAAATTAATCATTATTTGCAGCAAGCATTAATTGTTCATACCTCAGGAAGTACCAGTTTAGAGGTGCTTTCAACAGTACATGAGAGATCTGGCGTATTTTATCCCTTACAAACTTTTAGTCATGAGCGTGCGATTGATTGGGCAGAAACACCTATGTTTGTCGAGGCAGTTCGGCACAATGACCTGGAGTTGCTCGCTTCATTAGCGCATAGTCTGACTCCGAAGGTTTATCAATATAGTTCTCAACAACGCCAGACATTACACATGGCTGCTGTTTTTGCATGTAATTTTAGCAATTACTGTTATGATCTTTCTAAACAAATTGTTGATGAGCAACAGGTTGATTTTTCTTTACTTTATCCATTGATTTTAGAAACTGCTCAAAAAGTAACGATCAATAATCCTAAAGAAATGCAAACAGGTCCTGCAATGCGTGGTGATGAAAATATTTTAAAAATGCATCAACAGTTATTAGAAAAGAATTTAGGAAGCGATCTTGTTGATGTTTATAAACTTTTAAGTGAAAGTATTATGAAACGACATTTACACGAAAAATAATGATAGGGAAACCATTTCATTTTATTTGTGATGGACAAAATTTGAATGATTTTTAATATCAAAAGATGTTAGAACATCATGTAGTTGTATTTTAGAAAATCGAGCGATTATTTGTAAATATATTGAGCTGATACAATTTTTTAAATATCAGCTTAGAAAGAATGTAAATGTGCCTTAAGCTTAATCAATTTTTCTGTTTAAAACGATGTTTACATTTGAGGCAAAGATAGTCTTGGAAAATATTCTTGTCGATCGCCACACCTGCTTTTTTCCCAAAAATATTACCCACGATTCCTCCAGTAATTCCGACACTAATTGCACCTACAAATGTTCCAATAGTCCCACCCACAATTACACCTAATGGACCTGCTACAGTACCAATTGTTGCACCAACTGATGCACCTGTTGCAGCTCCACCCACTGTTCCAGCAGTAGTTCCAGCCGCAGTCATTAGAACTCCGCCTGTTGTTTTTAGTAATTTGTTATGATCACGTACTTCGATTTCTGTAGAACCACATTTGGGGCATTGCAGTGTTTTTTCCATAAAACCAACCTATCTTCATCATTGAGTTAAATCATTACAGTGAATAGCACTCATTGTTTATGAAATGATAATTTATTAATGGTATATAAAAATTATCTATCTCTCATTTTAACTAAATATGAGTAAAAAATATTTATAGATCATGTAAATAGAAGAACTTAAATTTGATTCTATAAAGTGAGTTCGATAATAACGGTTTTAGAGATATAGTTTTTATCGTATATGCACATCAGAGAGCATTCAGTTTTTTGTTCTTTTAAGATTTGAAAAAATTAATATGAGTAAGCCAATAAGAGATAAATAGCATTAAATAAATAATATTTAATGCTATTTGTATTTGAAATTTTAAGAGTCACTACTTAATTTTTTTAAAAATAAAGTCATTGATCTTGTGACCAGATTCAAGTCCGCGACGCTCAAATTTGGTTACTGGACGCCATTCAGGGCGAGGGTAACTATTACCTTTACCTGCTAAATTTTCCATATCTGGACGATTATCTAAAATATCAAGCATCCATTCTGCGTATGGCTCCCAATCAGTAGCAGCATGGAAGGTACCTCCAAGCTCTAACTTCTGTTCAACCAATTGCATACGCTCATGAATCACAAAGCGGCGTTTAAAGTGGCGCTTCTTCTGCCATGGATCTGGGAAGTACAGTTGCACACAGTTAATGCTGTTATCAGGCATTTCACGTAATACTTGAATCGCATCTGCATCAAGTACAAATAAGTTCTTCAAGCCAGCCATACCAGCTTCATACACGCATTGTGCAATTCCCGGTACATGTACTTCGATTCCGACAAAATTACGTTCAGGATTGGCTTTTGCCATGAGTACCAAAGAACGCCCCATACCAAAGCCAATTTCAACAGTTAAAGGTCGTTCAGGATGTTCAAAGTGTTGACGTAAATCACCGACGGGGTATTCCAAAATTAAATCACGATAATCTTCTAAAGCAGTCCGTTGTGATGTATTAAGCGGAGCTGAACGACGCATAAACGTCACAATTTCACGGTGCTCAGGCAAATTGTCGAGTTCCGTAATTTGCGTTTCTAACTGATCGTTTGACATGATTCTGGAGATATAAATATAGAAATGCCGTATTTTAAGTGTTCATCAGGTCAAGTCAAATCTTTAAATGATTTTATTTGATCATTTGTTTTTCCAAACGATCAAAAACTTGTAAAAAAATCTTCATGTTGTTGTCACAGAGATTGAATAGCCTAATGTCGATTTAAACATTAAGTAAAAATTTATGAAAAATTTTAAATTCCATTCGATTGCAATTTGTTTAGGCTTATTGGGGGCTTCTTCGGTATTTTCTGTGGCACATGCCCAGTTGATGTTTAGCCAATATATTGATGGTAGTAATAATAAAAAAGGATTAGAAATTTATAATCCAGATCAAACAGCCGTTAATTTAGCTGATTATGAGATTCAACAGTTTAATAATGGTGGTACATCTAAGCCATTTGTCTATCCTTTAGTCGGAAACCTTCCGAGTAAGGGGCGCTTTTTAGTTGGACATACTGCCTTACAAACTGAGTTAGGGGATAAGGTCAATCAAGTCGCTGCACTTTCGTTTAATGGTGATGATGCCATTTTATTGGTTTATAAAGGCAAAGTGGTAGATCGTTTTGGAAGATTGGGTGAGCAACCAGCTTCTGGTGGCTGGGGCACAACAACAATTAGTAAAGCGAATAGTTTTACTCGCTTGCAAACGGTAAATCCTGTCACTGAGGTTGATCCTAAAACCATATTTGATCTTGATAATTCTTGGCGTGCATGGAAGGATCGTAATGATTTTTCAAATCTAACAGGCTCAACAACACCTCCTATTAATGAAATAGTAAGTTGCTCAAGTACGGATACCGCGATTGCAGATTTAAATAATAAAGCAACTCAAGGGCAAAACTATACGCTCCGTGGTGTGATCACTGCTGATTATCGTTATGAAAATGGTTTCTCTGGTTTTTATATTCAAACTGTTGATAGCAAAGCTAAACCAAACGTGAGTAATGCGATTTTTGTTTATATTCCAGCAAGTAGCTCTGTTAAAGGCGGGCAAGTTGGGGATGAAGTGATCTTACGAGGACGTTTGACTGCGTATCAAAATCAATTACAGATTGATCAGTTACAGCAAGATATTTTGACCTGTAATAGCAATATGGCAAGTCAGGTACAGCCAAAAAGTGTTGATTTACCGTTTAATAGTTTGACTGAATTAACTGCAAATTCACCGCAACTTTATCAAGGGATGTTGGTAAAACTACCACAAACTTTAACCATCAGTGAAAATTATAACTATGGTCGCTTTGGTGAGCTGTCACTGAGTAAGGAGCGATTATTTATTCCAACAAACTTATATCCACCTTTATCTGCTGAGGCAAAAGTATTAGCACAGAAGAACTTATTATCGAAGATTATTTTAGATGATGGTTATAACAATCAAAACAGAACGCCTTGGTTGCCGCAGAGCTTCAGTGCAACAAATAGTTTGCGCTCTGGTGATCAACTTAAGAACATTGAAGGGATTTTAGAATATCGTTTTAATGGTTGGCGCATTCAGCCTATTCAGGGGCGTAGTCTCCCAGAATTAATCACTAAAACCCCGTCAAGACCAAATGTCTCCACTAAAGATACGCAGTTGATTCGTGCAGCAGCTTTTAATGTCTTAAATTATGACAATGGCAAAACAGGATTTCCTACTGAGCGTGGTGCATCTAGTCAATCTGAATTTGATAAACAGCATCTGAAAATTATTAAAGCTTTAAAAGCAATTGATGCCGATGTATACGGTTTGATGGAAATTACAAACAATGGCTATGATAAAAATAGTGCAATTGCATATTTAACCCAAGCTTTAGGCGCTGATTGGAAATATGTAGTTCCTGAAAATCAGGATCGTTTAGGAACAGATGTGATTGCTGTTGCTATTATTTATAACAGCAAACGTGTAAAACCTGTGAACAAGCCAGTTGTACTTGATTTAGGTGATAAGAATAGATCGACGATTGCGCAAACTTTCCAACCGATTTCTGGAAAGCAAATGTTCACGATTATTCCTAATCACTTGAAATCTAAAGGATGTACAGGTGTTGATACGAATACAACAGATGCTGATCAAAAGGATGGGCAGGGTTGTTGGAACCCAACACGTGTGAAAGCTGTTGAACAGCTCGTTCAATGGATGGCAAAAAATCCAACTCAGGTAGAAAAGCCAAACATCTTAGTTTTAGGGGATATGAATAGTTATGCCAAAGAAGATCCGATTCAGGTGTTTGAAAAGGCAAATTACAAAGTTCTATTAAATGACAAAGTTGTAGGGCAAGGTGAGCAGGCTTATAGCTATGTATTTGGTGTATCAAGTAATGCGGAAGGCTATGGCGGCGCAGGCAATTTAGATCACGCAATTGCAGATGCAAATTTATATAGTAAAGTAAAAAAAGCATTTACTTGGCATATCAATGCAGATGAACCAACAGTCTTAGATTACAACGAAGAATATAAAACCGATGCACAAAAAGCATTATTTTTCTCAGAAGATGCTTATCGCTCTTCAGATCATGATCCTGTAATTGTTGATCTTGATATGAGTGATGCCGAGAATAAACCTTCACCGTCAAATACTTCATCGGGGAGTTTTGGATGGTTATCGATCTTAGGTCTTTTGGGTCTTGCAAGTTTTTCCAAGCGCTCAAGAAAAGATAAAGTGTGATATATGCAAAAAGAGGAGGATAGAAGTAATCTATTCTCCTCAAAAAAATGATCTATTTGAGCAGGATATATACGATGATAATAAAAAGTTGACATAAGACTACTTGCAAAATCATGTAATTTAACTAATAGTCAGATCATTCAGTATTTTTTACTTTTTTGACAAATTTGTGGAAACACATTTTGCAAATTAAGGTAAAGCATTTTAGAACATAAGAGTTAGATAACAAGGATCAATTATGAAGTTGTATTATTCACCTGGTGCTTGCTCATTGGCAGCACATATTATTTTAAATGAAATAAATGTAGATTTTGATTTAGAACGCGTTGATCTAAAAACACATAAAACCTCGAAAGGGGTAGATTATTATGAAATTAACCCGAAAGGTTATGTTCCAGCTTTAGAGATTAATCCTGGTTTAATCTTAACTGAGAACGTTGCAATTTTACCGTTTCTGGCACAACACGATCCTAAACAGGATTTAATCCCACCATCGGGCATGGGGCGTGCCAAAGTCCTTGAATGGTTAGGTTATTTAAATTCTGAGTTACATGATGCTTATGCAGTTTTCTTTGGTGGTAAGTTAACTGATGATGAAAAAACCAAAGCATATGCTGAAGTAGACCGTTTACTGAAATATATCGACAATTATTTAGCTGAATCAGAATATGATTATTTAGTAGATGATAATTTTGGTCCAGCAGATGCGTATTTATTTGTACTTACAAATTGGTCAAATCATATTGAACACGATTTAACACCATATATTCATATTATCGCTTTGCGTAATAAAGTAGCTGAACGTCAGTCGGTACAAATTGCAATGCGTGATGAAGGATTACTCGGTTAGTTTTCTTTGCATTAAAAAAGCCTCTGTGATAGAGGCTTTTTTATGATCAACAGATTATTGTTGAGCTTTTTGTTTTACATCAGCAGCGCCGTTTTCAACTGCACCAGCAACTTTAGCAGTTGCATCACGTGCAGCGGCTTCAGTTTTTGCAGCAGCTTCAGCAGTTGCAGTCGCAGTATGATCAGCAGCAGCATCAATTTGATCAGCAGCAGTATCTACTGCAGTAGCAACGTTGCTCGCTGCAGAATCAGCAGCATTTTTCACATCAGCACTCGCTTGATCAGCGGCATGTTCTAAGTGTTCGCCAGTAGTTGCCCCAGTTTCAGGCGCTTTATCTTTATTACAGCCTACAAGTGCAACAGTAGCAGCGAGACCTAATGCAACAAGTAATTTATTCATTTTCATGTTTCCTTTTCTTTGTGGCATCCAATAGGTATGGATAGCGAAAATATAAACATAAACTGTATGAATAATAAAGTTGAAAATTTGTTGATAACTTGTAAAAACACGCACTTACATTTTTGAAATGTAAATGCGTGCACATATTTTTAGATTATTTTACACACCAGAACGAATCATATAATCAAAAGCTGAT
>NZ_LBMZ01000079.1:0-19799 GCF_001005525.1 Acinetobacter sp. AG1
GATATTTAATGGAAAAATAAATTTAAATACATTTTAAAAATTTGATTTAGAACTCTTTTTCTTCATGAATTTTTCCTATGTTTATAACTAGAAATTTGTAATATTTACCGGTTATAAAAATGTAACTATGAGCAAAAATTGAATCTTTATAGTTTTGCTTTTTGATTTTAATTACTTAAATTGTCGTTTAGATGACAGTTTTGTGCATATAAATTACCTAAAGTAGGATGGCAAGGAGGAAGTAATATTATTCAAATAAATATGTTGTAATTCTTTAATTTATAGGAATATTACAATTATTTTTTTACAAGTTATTCGATTTAACCTAAGTTTACTTAGATTTTTGATATTTAACTTAGGCGCATATAGTACATCAAAAATATCAAATTTCAAAAAAATATCACCAAAAGGAAAAACGGTTTATGGATTCAGGATTGATCACAATATTTTTACCTATTGCTCTAGCAATTGTTATGGCTGGTATGGGCTTAGAATTAACACTGAAAGACTTTGCAAGAGTTAGTAAACATCCCAAAGCTGTTTTGATCGCTTTATTCTGTCAGCTCATTTTATTGGTGGGTATCGCGTTCTTAATTTGTAAGATACTCGCATTACCATCACTTTTAGCCGTAGGTTTGATGTTATTAGCTGCATCACCTGGCGGTACCACTGCCAATTTATTTAGTTATTTGTATAAAGGTGATATTGCGCTCAATATTACTTTAACTGCTATCAATGCAATTGTCGCAGCGGTCTTTCTTCCCTTTATTGTGAACTTTTCAATTTTACATTTCATGAATGAAAGCCAACAAGTCGGTCTACAATTCACGAAAGTTTTACAGGTTTTCTTAATTATTTTAGTGCCTGTATGTATTGGCATGCTTATTCGTCACTATACACCTCAACTTGCTGAAAAACTAAATCGTCCTGTGCGTATTTTTGCGGTGGTTTTTCTACTGATTATTATTCTAGGTGCAATCATTAAAGAGCGAAGCAATTTGGTTGATTATATTGGTCAAATTGGTCTGGCAACTGCATTATTCTGTGCAATCAGCTTAATGGTTGGTTATTTCGTTCCGCGTATACTTGGTATTAATTCATATCAAGCACGTGCCTGTGCATTTGAGATCGGAATTCACAACAGTACTTTAGCCATGACAATTGCACTTACCATTATGGCAAGTACCACCATCGCGATGCCTGCCGCTGTGTATTCAATTTTTATGTATATCTTCGCAACTATTTTTGGTACGTTGATTACTCGATTTGAAAAATAAAAAATATATAAATTATTAATTTTTATAAAATAAAAGCGTATACCACTATACGCTTTTTTGCGGTCTCATTTTACTGACTTGCTCTAATCGAGCTTTCAGTTCAAATCCAGACCATGCTTTTGGTTCAGATCGTAGTTCTGCTCGTTTAACCAATTGAATCAGTTTTTGATTAATTGGTGCATTAAGATTCAAATGTTTGGCTAAATTCACAATCTCGCCGTTGATCCAATCGATCTCAGTTTTTCTACCAGCCATTAAATCATCTGCCATCGAAGAACGTGCAAGCGGATCGATAGCGAGCATTTTTTTACTGATAATCTTAAAAACAGCATTCGGTAACTTTAAAATTTTAGGAATAAATTGTGCTGGAATTGGGGTCAGTTTTGCTGGTTTAATCTTAGCGATTTTTAATAAACTCAAAGCTTCTAATTGGGCAAGTGCTAAACACTGACGATATTCTCGAATAGATAATTGTTGCTTTAATGGAAGCTGTGAGAGTGCATTAATTGAATTATTTAAATTCAATAATAATTTTGCCCATTGAACAGCTTGCATATCCTGCTCTAACTGAATTTCTAGCTTTGCTTTTTTAAATGCATGCACAAATTCATCTAATTGGGCATGGCTTTTGACATACAAAGCCCCATCTGTTCCTTGATGAAATATACCATTTCCTAAAGCTGCCACATTAAAAGGTACCATACCTTCAAGGATAGTGTGCTCAGTGAGAATTTGTTTTAAAATCCCCACATTGCTTAAGCCATTTTGAAAACTGATAATAATGGTATTTTTCTTTAAAATATTTTTTAATTCAAAAGCAACTTGTTCGGTAGATGCTGATTTTACACAAACCAAGATAATATCAGCATGAACAACTTCATTCGGATCAATAGTCATGTGTAATTGATTTGCAGCAATGTTTTGCTTAAATCCGTTGTAATCTGAAACGGTTAAACCGTATGTTTGAAGTTGCTGTTGAATTTTAGGACGGACAATAAAATCTATGTCATAGCCAGCAGCAACCAACCTACCCCCTAGATAGCATCCAATACTGCCTGCACCATAAACACATATTTTCATCGATGATCCTTAAACATTTCATTTCCACTACCACTTTCTTAACATAATCAAAACTTAAAACTTGTCAGCTAGCTTACAAGTTTTAAATTTTGCTAAAGAAAAAGCCCAATATTGAATTGGGCTTTAAACTCATAAAACAGATTATGCGTTAAGGTTTGGATCAGCCAATAAAGTTTCAGCGGCAAGTTTACCTAAATTATTAGAAGCTAATGGACTATCGCCCGTTAACAGTTTTCGATCTTGGTGTACTTGCCCTGTAATTCCTTTATTTAAGATTTCTACGCCAAGTTTTTCTAAATTTTCACCGACGAGCCACGGCAATTGTCCTGGCATATATCCAATATCAATATTGGCACCTTTATCTAATGAATCTGGAAAAACACAGACTTGATAGCCTTTAAAAATATAATCACTTGGACTTTCATCAACTGCGGCTGCCAATAAAGAAGCTGGACCATGACATAAGGTAATCACATATTTGTCATGATCTACTGCCCATTTTAATAAAGCTTTAACTTCTTTACTTTCAGGGATTTTAGCCAAAACACCATGACCACCAGGAATGAAAATACCAGCATACGGTGAATCAGCACTTAAAGCTTGCTCTAAAATCTCAGCCAATTTAAGTGGAGCTTTCAGTTGTTTTTCGTACTTATGATAAGTATCCAAAACCACTTGCTCTTCTTTTGGCATTGCCCACATTTCAAGTTTAACTGGATTACCTGAAAGTGTTGCAACATCAAAAGCAAAACCAGCATTGTCCAAATGAAACATCGGTAACAACATTTCTACGGGATGATTTCCTGTAGAAAAGAATTTCTCATTTTGCATCAAGATATAGCGTTCATCCGTAGCAATCATAAGAATCTTTTTATCACCTTGATAGGGATTCGGATACGTTGTTCCATCATAATCCGTTTTAGGAGCTGTATACTGACTTAAAGAATAAGGTGATGGAAAAAAAGCATTATCTTCTGCTAAATCTGGGGTTGGGTTGCGATCATCTATATTTGTTGTCATATTCAAATTCCTCGTAGGATATGTTTGATTTACATATTGCTTTTCTAAGTGATCATTCTCAAGCTTGATGTATAAATAGGCATGGAATGAATACAATCAGGCAAAATTACGATTTAATTTCGAGTACCACTTTTCCAATATGTTCACTGCTTTCCAGACATTGGTGTGCTGCTGCAACCTCTTCAAATGCAAAAGTTTTATAAATAATTGGTTTACATTGATCTGTTTCGATTAATGGCCAAACAAACTGTTCCAGTTCTTGGGTAATTTTTGCTTTTTCATCATTGGTTCGAGCACGCATCGTTGAGCCAGTCACCACAGCGCGTTTTAGCATGAGTTCTTGAATATCAAAACCATCTACTTTTCGACCGCCCATAAACCCGATAATTACCAGTCGCCCATCTCTTTTTAGCAATCTTAGATTTTGATTAAAGTAAGCAGCGCCAATAATATCCAAGATCACATCAATGCCTTGCTGATCTGTACGTGACAAAATTTCTTGTTCAAAATCTTGCTTCTTATAATTAATAACTGTCGAAATAGAGCTTAATTTTTCAGCTTTCTCGTCACTGCCCACCGTGGAAAAAGTTTGAATCCCCATGGCATGACATAAACTCAACGCTGTAGAGCCAATTCCACTCGCTCCTCCGTGAATCAAAACAGTTTCGTTCTTTTTCAACTGCCCGATCTGAAATAGATTTGCCCATACTGTGAAATAAGTTTCTGGAATAGCTGCTGCTTCAACAAAGCTCAGATTTTTTGGAATCGCTAAAGTTTGATTTGCTGGGACAGCACAGTATTTGGCATATCCTCCACCATTGGTCAGCGCGCAGACTTTATCACCGACTTTAAATTTTTCTACTTTTGAACCAATTTGTGAAATGATCCCAGCAACTTCTAATCCTGGAATCTGCGTTACGCCTTTCGGCATCGGATACAATCCTTGTCGTTGCAAAATATCAGGGCGATTGATCCCAGTGGCATAGACTTCAATCAATACTTCATCTTCTTTAATCTCAGGCTTCTCACCGTACACAACTTTTAGAACTTCAGGACCGCCAGCTTCAGTAATTTCGATATATTTCATTTGTTCTCTACTATTTTGATTCATGACTTACTCATTCCTTCTCTATATTTACTTCAGTCTGATTAGGTGAAAAACCAAACTGCTTTTTAAACTCTCGACTAAATTGAGATGAGCTTTGATAACCAACAGCATAAGCTGCTTGAGCAACGCTTTGGTTTCCGTTTTGCAACATTTGTTTTGCCTTATGCAACCGTGTAACTTTGAGATACTGTAACGGTGAATGTAATGTGACTTCTTTGAATGCTTTATGAAACGCAGAAATACTCATATTGGCTTGCTCAGCAAGCATTTCCACTGTTATTTTTTCTGTAAAATGATGTTGAATATATTCACAAATCTTATAAATTGGTCGTAAATTGCCTTGAGCGACTAATCCTTTTAAAGTATCTGCACCTGAATGTTGAATCACTCGGTACAATAATTCTCGTTTAATTTGTTCACCTAAAACCAAGCTATCTTGTTCTGAACCTAATGTTTTTAATAGTCGTATCAATACATTCGAAATTTTTTGATCATATTGAATTACGCTCATGCCTGTGGTGAGTGGTTTAAATTGCTCATTTTCAAAATATGTTTTTGCCAACAACTCATTTACCGTATCTGCCTCTAGTTTCATGCTGACAGCAATCATCGGTAATTCAGGACTCGCAACCGTATCACAATCAAATGGCATAGACACAGAGACGATTAGGCATTCACCTTGCTGAAATGCATAGGTTTCAGTTCCGATATAACCACGTTTACTGCCTTGTAAAACAAAAGCTAAGGTCGGTTCTTGCAGTACGGCTAGTGGTGGCGTTTTGTGATCTACACGCATCAAAGTGATACCATCTATCGCCGTAGCAAAGAAGCCTTCTTTAGCAACGAGTTTTAGAAAAAGTGAAATAAGTATTTGATCATTCATCATGTTTCATCTGATGATTTGAAATGTGATCTGTATTATTAAATAGAAAAATCAAAAAAGATGTTAATTTTATGCAGGATTAGGCATAGAAAAGATAGTTTTTAATGTCTATATTATGATTTCAATATCTTAGTAAAAATACTAATTAAATTTTTATAAGTTATTAGGTTTGTCATCTAACCCAAGAATTGATCTGAGTCTGAAAATTTCTGACACTAATTTTGGAATATCTTGTTTTGCATGTGCAATAAAATCTTGGTCAGCAACCGTTGCACCAATTAATTCAATATCATCTCCATTTGTCATAATAAAACTAGATCCTGATTCATGGTTTCGACTTTCTACATAAGAAATCCATGGCCCATCGGTTGCATTTAAACAACGTTGCAAGATTTCATCCAAACTTTCTTTTGATAATTCTTCCATTCCAACTCTTTTATTTTTCATGCATGTTTAGTTTTTCATTTCGATTCTTATAAATTAATTTTTAATAAAATAGCATAATTCATTATTTTTCAATATCTTATCCAGAAAATATTTAATATTATTGAAATTAACATTTGATAATAAAACGAGGTTTTTATCATAAAAACAATGGTCTCCAAAATAGTTGTTACTCTCAATACTATAAATTCTTCGTATATCATAAAAGTTAAAAGTATAGGAGTCCTTTAAAATTGTAACTTCAACTTGCAAACACCCTTTTGCTTCATATTCCCAGTCATAATCATTAAAATCATCGGGTGAGTTAATAATATATTTTTCCATTAAAGTTGATCCCAACTTCCTTATTTGTTAATTAATAGTAGATAAATAATATACTCTAATAAAACTGACTCGAATCTAACATCTGTAAAGTAATCTTTTTTACTTCATCACGACTTTGCATAATATGTGCTTCAATCGCCTGAATGGCTTCATCTACTTTACGATTAAAAATATAACCCAGTATTTTCTGATGCTCCTGATAAGTCGCTTCAACACGATAATCTTTAGAGAAGTCTAAACGACGAATAATGCGGATTCGCTCACTCAAATCACGATGAATTCTCGCCATTTCATTATTTCCAGAGGCACGAACTAAAGCGCAATGGAAATCTTCATCTTGTTGTGACAGTTGTTTAATGTCTTTTAGATATTGTTGTGGTTCAATCAACCATAAATCTTTTAAAACGGATAATTCAACCGAGTTTTGATGATCCATCTGACAAAGTTTACGAATCGAATCTTTTTCTAATACGATCCTCACATCATAAAGTTCTTCATAATACCGAAAATTGAGCGGTCGGATTTGCCAACCGCTACGAAAACTCACATCAACATAACCCTCTTGTTGCAAACGATATAGTGCTTGTCGGATTGGGGTGCGACTTACATCATAAGCTTTTGCAACTTCAGATTCAGTGAAACGTTCACCTGGCATCAGTTTGAAATCAAAGATATCATTCTTGATGCGTTGGTAAACCAGCTCAGACAAATTGTCTGAGCTTTTTGTTGTTTTTATTTTGGTTTCTTTCATGCAACCTTGCCTTATTCCATATAAACCAGTGGTTCACCACTATGTACGGTTTGCCCTGCTCTACAAATAATGGCTTTTACAATGCCATCTTCTTCTGCATAAACCGGAAGTTCCATTTTCATTGCTTCAATAATAGCAACAGTTTCACCTTTTTTAACCTCTTGACCATGTTCAACAAAAATTTTCCAGATATTACCTGTCATCGATGCATTTAATGATGCTAAATGACTGTAATCAGCATGGTTATTTTCTTGAATCTGTTCTTCAGGTTGAGCTGCAAACTCCTCTTTCCAGCGATCCACTTCAGTTGTGAATGCTTGTTGTTGCTTAGCTTTAAACTCGGCAATACTTTCAGCTTCATTCTCTAAGAATTTTACATAATCCGCATAATCGAATTTTGTTTCTTCAATCTTGATCTCAGCACGACCATTTTCAAAGTCAGCGCGCCATTGATTCAGTTCTTCTTCTGTCACCTCAAAATATTTAATTTGATCAAAGAATTGTAAGAACCATTGTTTATCACCAAATTGTTTGTTTTTCTTAAACTTGTTCCAAATTGGTAAAGTACGCCCTATCAATTGATAGCCGCCCGGTGAATCCATGCCGTAGATACACATGTACATGCCACCAATACCCACTGTTCCCTCTGCGGTAAAGGTACGTGCAGGATTATATTTAGAACTGAGTAAACGATGGCGTGGATCGATTGGTACAGCACATGGTGCAGTTAAATACACATCACCCAAGCCAAGAATTAAATAGTTCGCATCAAAAATAATATCTTTAACTTCATTCCGATCTGCCAAACCATTAATGCGTTGGATAAAGTCAACGTTATTTGGCAACCACGGTGCTTTAGAGCAAACACTTTCTTGATAGCGTTCTACAGCTCCTAAAGTCGCACTGTCTTCAAACGCCATTGGCAAATGTACGATACGAGATGGGATTTTTAATTGGCTCAAATCGCCCATTTCTTCTTCAAGTTGAAGTAATTGAGCAATCAATTGTGATTGTGGAATTACTAAGCCATCGTATTTAATCTGTAATGAACGAACACCCGGTGACAGCTCCAATACGCCCGCAATTTTTGCATCACGGATCATTTGAATCAGTTGATGCACACGTAAACGTAAAGCTAAATCTAGAACATTTTCGCCGTATTCTAAGAGAATATAACTATCACCGGCTTGGCGATACACTGTTTTTGGCGACAATTCAGTTGGTTCACGTTGTGCCAAAATCGTACTGACAACCTCTTGAATTGGCTCAATTGTTTCTACAATTTTGCTTGCTTCCGCAAAGTTTTGGATATTTTCAATTTGCTGACGTTCAAGTTCATTGGCTTGTTCAACACTAATAGGATAAAAGCGAATTTTATCATCGGCTTTAAGTTGTCCCACTTTCCAAAGTTCTGCTTTGGCAATCGTCACAGGACAAACGAAACCGCCTAAACTTGGACCATCTTTAGCCAGAATTACAGGGAAATCGCCTGTGAAGTTAATTGCTCCGATCGCATATTCACAGTCATGGACATTTGATGGGTGTAAACCTGCTTCACCACCATTTTCTCTAGCCCAGCTTGGCGTTGGTCCTGATAAACGCACACCTAAACGATTTGAGTTAAAGTGCACCGTCCACTCTGATGCAAAAAACTCTTCTACATATTCAGGTTTAAAGAAATCTGGTGCGCCATGCGGACCATATAACACCGCGATTTCCCATTCATTAGTGTATTCAGGAATCAAGTCAGTCGACAATGCTTGAGGCATATCATGAGCAAGTGGCAACTCTGCGCTAGCAAATGCTGGATCAACCATTTTAATCATGTCGCCGACACGTAAGGTGCGACCTGCATGACCACCAAAATTACCAAGTGCAAAGGTAGAACGACTGCCCAAATATACTGGAACATCCAAACCATTTCGTACCGCTAAATATGTGCGACAACCTGATTCAACTTGACCGATTTTTAAAATTTGTCCTGCTTTTACTTCAACAGGTTTCCAAAAATCAATTTTCTGATCATCTAACAACGCAGTACAGCTTGCGCCCGCCAAAGAAATAATCGTATCTGTATGGAACTTTAATGTTGGTCCAACTAAGGTAAACTCGAAACCTGCGGCTTTAGCATCATTTCCAACTATACGATTGGCAAGCTGAAATGCATAATCATCCATTGGACCCGATGGTGGTACACCAATATCCCAATAGCCTGTACGACCCGGATAATCTTGAATTGAACTCAACGTTCCTGCTTGAATCACTTCAATTACGTTTGGCGTGTAGTTGAAATCATCCAACATTCTTGTCCAAATTTGCATAGATTCAAAGCGCTGATCTGAAACGATGGCACGTGCGTAATCCAAGTTTGTACTGATGCCATTTAAGCGTGTTTCAGCCAATACATTCTTTAATTTTTCGATAGCACTAGCACGATCATCAGCATGCACAATAATCTTGGCAATCATTGGGTCGAAGTATTGAGAAATCTCTGTGCCTGTTTTAACCCAAGTATCAACACGTGTTCCCTCAGGAAAGGCGACTTCAGTCAACACACCGGGACTTGGTTGGAAATTTTTAACAGGATCTTCGGCATAAACACGAACCTCAATCGCTGCACCGTTAGGCTGAATATTGCTGAGATATGCCCAATCAAGTTCATCACCAGCAGCAACTTTGAGCATGCATTCAATCAAGTCTAGACCTGTCACCATTTCAGTGACTGGATGTTCAACCTGTAAACGCGTATTCACTTCAAGAAAATAAAACTCATCTCGATTGGCATCGTAAATAAATTCAACTGTTCCCGCACTTCGATAATTAACAGATTGACCTAACTCGACCGCTGCCTGATGTAGTTTTTTTCGTGTCGCCTCGGGTAAGTTTGCCGCTGGAGTTTCCTCTACCACCTTTTGGTTACGACGTTGCAAAGAGCAATCACGCTCACCAAAGGCAACGACTTGTCCTTTTCCATCACCAAAAATTTGTACTTCAACATGACGCGCTTTATCAATAAAGCATTCAATAAATACGCCTGCATCTTTGAAAAACTGTTCTCCCAAACGTTTTACACTTTCGTAAGCATCGGTCAAGGCTTGTGGCGTATCACAACGCGTCAAACCAATACCCCCACCGCCAGCGGTACTTTTAAGCATAATTGGATAACCAATACGATCTGCCTCCGTAAGGGCTTCTTCTAGACTATCCAGCAATCCAGTTCCCGGAGTCATTGGCACATTGGCATTGGCAGCCAATTCACGAGCACGATGCTTTAAACCAAATTCCAGAATTTGCTCTGCTGTTGGTCCCATAAAGGCAATATTATTTTCTTCACAAGCACGAGCAAAATCAGCACTTTCAGAAAGAAAACCATACCCCGGAAAGATTGCCTCCGCGCCAGTTTGTTTGGCCGCCTGAATTAATTTTTCAATACTCAAATAAGTATCGGCTGGTTTTAAACCATCTAATGCAATTGCAATATCAGCATCTTCAACATGTTGCGCATAACGATCACTATCCGAATACACAGCAACACTGGTTACACCTAATTTTTTAAGTGTGCGAATCGCTCGAACAGCAATTTCACCACGGTTTGCAATAAGTACAGTTTTAAACATGATGATTTCCCCCAATTAATTTGCTGTGTTTGCTGCTTGACTATTACGATGCTGGATATAGGCTCTCCATCCACCAAAATGACTAATATTCTCTGCATCATCTATGCCATAAGGCTCACAGATAAAACCTTTCACCCAACGGCCATCTTCTAGTTCGACATTACCCATCCCTAAAGGCGTTGGAATTTCTGCCACAAATTCACCAAATCGAGCAGTTGGAACATCCCACAATTCAACAATAATGCTTTGACCATCTTGCTGACGTGCTAAGCCAGGTTTCGGCGGAACAGTGCCATTCAAGGCATAAAGCGCATAGTTTTTAGAAGTTGTTGTGGTTTCGATATGCACAGCATCACGTGTGGTGAGTTGGAAATTTAATGGCATACCTGTTAGATGAGCACCGACGACTGCAACGCGAATATGATGTTGCGAAATAGGTGTAGCAGAATTTAAAGGTAGCGTTTTATCCAATGCCCCTAATTTCAGTGCAAGATAGTTTTGCCAAGCCTTACCAAAATGAACTAATGCTGCATCGTGCCAAGCTGGCGCAATTAAAGTGATACCAAATGGTAAATGATCGGCTCTAAATCCTGCTGGCAACGCCAAAGCACTCAGATCTGCCAAGTTGGTGAAGTTAGTGTAGGTTCCCAAATGAGCGTTATATTCAATCGGGTTTTGTTGAAGCTGCTCAATGGTATAAATTGTGGGTGCGGTTGGAACAATTAAGGCATCAAAGTCAGCCAATTTTTGTTGGATTTTACGAGCTAAATCTTGTTTTAAATATTCTGCATTGTAAGCATCCACCGCTGAATATTTTTCGCCGTTTTTAATAATTTCTAATACCGTTGGATCAAAATCTTCAGTATTTCTTTTAAGTAAATCTTCAATGGCTGCGGTACGCTCTGCCACCCATGAACCTTGATATAGTTGCGCTGCCAGTTGCTCGAAATCTGCAAAATCAATTTTAGTAATTTCAGCATTTAATGATTCAAGTAGTTGGACATTTTGCTGAAAAACTTTTTCTGATTGCTCATCCCCAAAGAAATTTAGTTTTTCTGGAATGGCAAATTTTAATTTACTAGAGAAATGCGCTGGAACATTCTTTGGATGCTTACGTGAATAACTATCCAACGGATCATATGCTTCTAAAATATTTGCAACCAAGTCTGCATCTGCAACAGTTAAAGCAAAGATCGAAATACAATCTAGACTTTTACATGCAGGCAATAAACCACGATTTGAAAACCGCCCTTTGGTTGGTTTTAGCCCCACAATATTGTTAAACGCTGCGGGCACACGTCCTGAACCTGCGGTGTCTGTACCTAATGCAAATGGGACAAATCCACGCGCAACCACACTTGCTGAACCGGAACTTGATCCACCACTGATATATTCAGAATTAAAAGTATTTGCAACAGCACCAAAAGATGAACGCGTTCCCACCAAGCCTGTCGCAAACTGATCAAGATTAGTTTTTCCAATTACGATTGCACCCGCTTGCTTCAACAAACGTACTGTTTCAGCATCTTGTACTGCAACTGTCGTTAAAGCTTTACAAGCTGCGCTAGTTACAAACCCTGCAACATCAATATTATCTTTAACTGCAAATGGAACGCCGTAGAGTGGAAGTTGTTTTGCTAAACCTTCAGCTTCTTTACTTAAGTCATTGAGAACTTGAATTTGCTGTTCAATTTGTTCTACCGTCGCAATTGAAATCCATGCATTGTCTTGAGGATCAATTGATGCAACTAAATCTTTTAAAGTATCAAGTTGAATCTCATTTTTTGAATAAGCTGTTTGCCACTCTGAAATTGTCCAACCTAAAGTTTTTATCTCATGCATTTTATGAATCCCATCTTGTATACAAGTTTGGATAAATAAAAGCAGAAAGCGTGCCAATTATTTTATTAATTATAAATCAAATACTTATTTTGCTTTATGGATGTTTTGTTTTTACTAACTTTAATCTTGGTGCTTAAAAGGCTTTGTTTTAATGCAAATGCTCCATAATTTAGCAAAGAGCATTTTTTGTTTATCAAAAGTTGCTCAAATTCATATTCAAGCTATCATTCTTATAATTTATTGCTTTATTTTAAGATAGTTGGAGAACTCCTCAAACTCTGATTCTAAAGTTTGAATAGCTTGTTGCTCCATTGCTCTATATTTTTTCAATACCACTTGCCCTAGCTCTGTTACTAATGCACCGCCACCGTGCGTACCACCAGTTTGTGTTTCAACAAGATGAGAATGAAAACATTGATTCATGGTATCTACAAGTTGCCAAGCACGACGATAACTCATGTTCATCGATTTTGCAGCTTGAGAAATTGACCCTGTACGTTGAATTGCTTCGAGTAATTCAGCCTTACCTGGACCAAAAGCAATTTGCTCCTCAGCTAAGATTCGGACATGTAATTTTAAACGTGGTTTTGACATCAACTTATACTCAAAGATTTGATGACGCGCTACACATCATCAAATCAAAACATTCACAATTAAAAATGAATCACTGTACGAATCGACTTACCTTCGTGCATTAGATCAAAAGCATCATTAATTTCTTCAAGCGACATGGTATGAGTCACAAATGGAGCAAGTTGAATTTCACCATTCATTGCATCTTCAACCATTTTTGGTAATTGTGAACGCCCTTTTACCCCACCAAAAGCAGTTCCCATCCATTTACGACCTGTCACCAATTGGAATGGGCGAGTTGAAATTTCCTGTCCTGCACCAGCAACGCCAATAATCACTGATTGTCCCCAACCGCGATGTGCGCATTCTAATGCAGAGCGCATGACATTGGTATTACCAATACATTCAAAAGAGTGGTCTACTCCCCAACCTGTCATTTCAACAATCACTTGCTGAATCGGTTGCTCATAATCTTTTGGATTTAAAAAGTCAGTTGCACCAAATTGTTTGGCCAATTCAAATTTTTCAGGATTGGTATCGACTACAATAATACGCCCAGCTTTAGCTTGGCGTGCGCCTTGCACAACAGCAAGACCAATCCCCCCCAAACCAAATACCGCAACACTATCACCTTCTTGAACTTTAGCAGTGTTATGTACTGCACCAATACCAGTCGTTACACCACAACCTAGCAAACAAACTTGTTCAGGATTTGCTTCGGGATTGATTTTTGCTAAAGATACTTCAGCAACAACGGTATATTCACTAAAAGTTGAGCAGCCCATATAGTGATAAACTGGTTGACCATTATAAGAGAAGCGCGTTGTACCATCTGGCATTACGCCTTTACCCTGAGTTGCACGAACTGCAACACACAAATTGGTTTTACCCGATTTACAAAATAAACATTCTTTACACTCTGCGGTATATAGCGGGATCACATGATCACCCACGGCAACACTCGTAACGCCTTCACCTACTTGAACAACGATACCAGCTCCTTCATGTCCAAGAACTGCGGGGAAAACACCTTCGGGATCATCACCAGATAAAGTAAATGCGTCGGTATGGCATACACCTGTATGGGTAATTTTAATCAGGACTTCACCAGCTTTTGGTGGTTCAACATCAAGCTCTACAATCTGTAATGGTTCACCTGCGGCAAAAGCAACGGCTGCACGAGATTTCATACCTTCATCCTTATAGTCATGTTTTATGTTTGTGTAACAGTTAACTGATTTTATGCTGATATTCAACATCTTCAAGTAGATGTAGTGCTATCTTTACATAAGTAGACAACATTTCACGATAAAAATGATAAAGAATCTATACCACCTTAAAACGATATCGATTGTTATGGTATTGAGTTTAAGTGCCTGTGCTTTGCCGCCTAATCAAAATCCTAAACGGAGCGATGCCATGCCAGTGAAAACAAAGTGGATGAATGATCCTCAAGCTGACCTCAATATTAAACAGGGTTTGACTGCCTTTTTAGCGCTTGATGATGCTTTTCTCAGCATTGCTTCTCGTATTCACTTGATTCGAAATGCTAAATATCAAATTGATTTACAATATTATATTTGGAAAGATGATGCGATTGGCAATCTTATGCTGCATGAATTATTAGATGCAGCTGATAGAGGTATAAAAATTCGGCTATTAATTGATGATCAGAATGGCATAAAACTAGATAAAACTTTGAGGGCACTCTCACAGCATCCAAACTTTGAAATTAGGATTTTCAATCCCTATAAATTTAGACATCTTAGAGTCATAGATTATCTATTCCGATTAAACAAAATTAATCATCGTATGCACAATAAACTGCTGATCGCCGATGATGCAATTGCCATTACAGGTGGACGCAATATCAGTAGTGAGTATTTTGAAGCCAGTAATTATTTTCAATTTAGTGATATGGATATTTTATTCTATGGCAGCGCGGTTGATCATGCAGGACAAAGTTTTAAAGAATTTTGGGAGAATGATTTAAGTTATTCAACCACACAATTGATCGGTATTGGGCAACCTCAACAGCTCAAGCAACTTAGAGAAAAATTTGAACAACTTGATCAGACCAATACTTGGACAGAAAATAAACTTGAATCTGCACAAGACTTTTTAAAAGAACGCCTTCAGCATTATCCTATTCAATGGGCAAAGGCACATTTTGTTGCTGATCATCCCAATAAAATTTTAGGTCAGGCAAAAGATCAAGAACTGATTTCGTTTCAAATGCTCAAAATCTTAGGTAAGCCCGAACAGCATATGGAACTGGTTTCTGCTTATTTTGTTCCGACACAGCGTGGAACAGAATATTTAAGCCAACTTTCGAACAATGGGATTAAAGTTCGTGTACTAACCAATAGTTTAGTTGCAAATGACGTTGCTGTCGTTCATTCGTTTTATAGTAAATATCGTAAACCACTCTTGCAAAATGGAGTTCAGCTTTACGAATTTAAACCCAATATTGAACGAACAAAGCGAACATGGTACGAAATCGCAACAGGTAGTGTGATCCCCGTAAAAGGTAAAAATCGTTCGAGTTTACATGCCAAGTTTTTTGATGTAGATGGTAAGGTTTTTATTGGTTCATTTAATTTTGATCCAAGATCAGCTTATTTAAACACCGAAGTCGGTTTAGTGGTTGAATCCGATCAGCTACAAAATCAAATTACTGCATTACTTGATCAACACTTACTTCAAGTTGCTTATCAACTTAAACTTGACTCAAATGGCAATATCGTTTGGTATGAACATAAACAAAATGGCGAAATCGTAAAACATTACCGTGATCCTGAAAGTACCAAGTTTCAAAGATTTAGCACTAAGTTTGTTTCCTATTTTCCAATTGAGTGGATGATGTAGTATATTGATCAATCTATTCTAATTGGCTAAATTGACAAATTATTTACAACTAAAGACTATTTTGTTTAAGCCTATATATGCTAATTATTATATGAATAAAAAATAGCAAGGATAAAACGATGATTTCAGAAAAAGATTGGAAAAACATCCAACAAGTATTCAAAGCAGCACAAAAGGCTTCCCTACATTCCTCGATTGCAACAGTTGATCAATTTGGTCAACCTTCAATTACACCTATCGGCACAGTTTTTTTAAATACGGATCAAACAGGTTACTTTTTTGATACTTTCACAGAAAAATTAAGTACTAATTTAGGTCAAAACTCAAAAGCATGTATTCAAGCAATCAATAGCAGTAAGTGGTTTTGGTTAAGCTCACTCATTCAAGGTAGCTTCACAGATTATCCTGGTGTACGCTTATATGTAGAGATCGGAGACCTACGCCCTGCAAATAGAGAAGAACTATTTTCTATAGATCGCCGTATTCAACCATTACAGTGGACAAAAGGAAGTCAACTTATCTGGTCTGAGTTTACACATGTTCGTGACATCAAAATTAATGACTTTCGCTGGATTAAATATCCAAAAATGATGGAGCATTTAATTTAACTCAAACTCATTTCGAATAAACATAGCCCTTCTATTTCCAATGGCATCTTGATCTCTTGAAAAGATGCCTGACTAAACGCATCCAAGTGCTCTTGTTTATTCATATAGAGTTGATTATTTTGCATTGCATGGAGCGCGCACAAATGATCACAAACTAGATAGATGCCATTAGGATTCAACAACGTTCTGATGATCTTATGAAAATTAGCTGCATATTGTTTATGTCGAAGTTCATGTAGAGCTTGATGGATGATAATAAAATCATATTTTCGATCTAAAGCATTTTGCCAATTAGGTTCTTTAAAATTTCCAACAAAATATTTTACTCGTGATTGTTCTGAACTATTTAATTTTTTTTGTGCGAGTTGATGCATCACTTCAGAAAAATCAAACGCCGTATATTCGATATGATCTAATTGCGACAACAAATGTTGAGCTAGAAAACCTGGACCAGAACCTAATTCTAATATATGGCATGGATCAGAACGATTAGTTTTCATTAACTCTACATAATAATCAAAAAAATCTTTTCGCCATGGGCGTTTTATATTCGCCGTTTCTTGCCATTCCAAAGCATCTGCATAGTTTCTTAAATCAATTGGACTAGATACATCATTCATGTCATTCCCCTATTTTTTATATATTTAAAGCAACCCAATCGCTTGAAAAAATTGTTGATAAGCATCCGCTTTTTTGTCTAATGCCAACGGATATGCCCGTGAAGATGATGGTAAGCGGTATAAATTCAGCTCACGATTGCCATAATTCACTTGTACTGATTGCCCAATCATTGGTTTATTTATTTGTTCAGGAAAATGCTGCATCAAAGTATCAGTTGCTTTATCTCCTGTGGTCATAATCGTATGACACATCGGAATTTGCCCAAGCAATTGTGATAAATCAGTTGCCGTAACAATTTCTAAAAATTTATCAGAAGCATTGCCTTGCAGTCGTTTCACTTGATAAGCAGTATCAAATATTGCTACTCCAATCTCTGTGAGAAAATCACGAATTTGTTGTTCTTTAAAACGCTTATTTGGCAAATCTAAGAAGTGATCTTTATCTTCGAAAAAAATGAGCCCAAATATACGCCACATATCATTTTGGTAGTTTGGATAGTAAAAATCCATTTTCCATCGGCTCTGAGGTGGTGGAAAACTCCCTAACATCAGTAATTTAGCATTATGTGGCAAAAATGGTTGTAATGGGTGAGTTTCTATTTCTATATCAGTCATTTATATACAGAACCAATTTTAAAATTGAGTAAAATTTTTCATTATTTTATAGAATTTTCAAGTTTCTTGCTTAGCTCTTTTTATGCTCAAAACGATCTTCACAAAATTTCCGCAAAATATTCTCAATATCTTTTTGTTTGATTGAGTTTTGATAGGAAGAGAAAACTGCTTTACAGAACTAGATTTGAAGTCAATGCAGTTATCATTAAAAAAAATACATTTGTATTAACAATCCATAAAATTATAAAGCTCAATTTGATAGGTCAAAGTAAAAAGCACCGCCAATAACTACTGTATTGGCTGGGCTTCCCAATTTAATTTTTTGTTCAAATTAAAGTTATGTATTCCTCTGAAGTTTGCACCTTAGCAAATACATTATTTAGAATTTGGTTATGATAGCTGATCATTTCCCCAGCATTTAAAATCGCTGAATCAAATGTAGTGTGTGCATCAGAGGCTAAAACGACTTTATAGCCATACTCAGAAGCTATTCTAACAGTTGTGTCAATACAATACTCTGTTTTCATTCCTGTAATTAAGACTTCATCAACAAACAGTTTGTCTAATAATTCTTTTAAAAAAGTATTTTTAAAACAACTTGGGTACTTCTTCTCAATGACTAAATCTTTAAGTGGATCAAATTGTAAATCATCAATTAATTGAGTATTCAGGCATTCTGGATCTAACGGTGTACCTCTCTCGCCAACATGGCGAATAAATATAATAGGCATTTCATTTAAACGCTGATGTTCAATAAGCCTATTGATGTTTGAAAGGATGAGTTGAACGTTGTGCGGATTCACATTTCCCTTAAATAGACCATTTTGCATGTCAATTACAAGTAAAGCCAATTTTGATTTAAAACTTTGTTTATCCATTTTCTTTCTCTTAAAAATGCAATAATCAGCCGAGAAAAATTAACCCAGCCATTATTGACTGGGTTTGGTTATCTTATTAAATTAAGTCAAATTAATAAAAAATCCCACACAGCCTTTTTTGAGGTTGTGGTGGTCGTATTTGTTTTATTTAACAAACTATTCATTAAATTCAACTTGATCATAGTTTCGATACATTTAACCTATCATAGCTTTATCTAATAAATAAAGCATTTTATCTTTGTAAATTTTAACTTTTGATCAACTTTAGATTAATTTAATGTGCTGTAATCTATTCCACAACTTAATGATTACCATGCTATCGTAAGTATCATATTTAGAGTAATGTTAGGTTTTTCCTAAAAACCTCAGTATCTTCATAACCCTTAATTGTTTCTAAACATTCATTTTCATCAATTGGTTGAACTGCCTCAGACTCATACAAACTTCTAGGTATGTTTGAAGTTTTAAAGAGATCGTACACCTCTTGGCATTTTTGGATTATCTCTCTAGTGCTAATACCTTCATTCTCAGCCCTAATTGTTTCTTGATATACAGAAATGAAGTCATTTAACGATACTTTGCTCATATCAACTATAGATCTATAGAGAACAAACGTACCTATCTTTTCGCATTTAGTTTTTATTAAAGATTGGCTCACTACACGAGACCAACCAACAAAATCTAATCGAATAATTGAAACGCCTTCTAAAATTACAAAATATCTTTGAATTTTATGTTCTGCTTGACCAGATGAGCCAAACAAGGTTTTTACATATTCTGACAGTATAGTAGTTACCGTTTCTGTCTTACTTTCATGAACAAATCCCTTAATTGAGTCTTTGACGACATTACTAATAGATTTTTCATCTTCAGCCTTATAAGCCTTGGTATGATAAGTAAATGATTGTATGCAATGTATAGGAAACGATTTATCATTTCCACAACCGGCTGAAAGTAAATCACTTTTTATCTTTTCTGCATAATATTCAGCTTTTGCATCTGCGAGAGCAATCAAAGTATCCAAATGTGCATTACATTCTTCCTTTAAATCTCCTGCGATATCTTGTTTAATTAGTGCTTTAGTTAAATATGCCAATTTAATAGTCCTCAGTATTTTTATTAATAAAAAATCGTTTATTAAGACTTATACAAAATAATAAAATAAGCAATATATTTCAAATATTTATTTAATATTACTTAAATTAAGATAAAGAATATATTAACTTTAATTGCTAAATGTTGGTCATTGAATAATCTTATTTTCATCAAGTTCTAAAATGAAATGTAGTTT
>NZ_LBMZ01000088.1:0-32631 GCF_001005525.1 Acinetobacter sp. AG1
GTTATTTTATCATAAGCTTCCCATTTATCATTCTCTTCATCATAAAGATAAATATTATCTGAATCTCTTTTTACTTTATAATTTTTGTTATGTACCGAAAAATCTATTAATACTGTAACATCTAAAAAAGGCCAGTCTTCTTCAAACCTTATGTCACATCCCAACCCCCAAAAGAGGCAACCTAGTAAAGTCGATTTCCCTATAGTATTATTATTGGAGGTTATTAGAGTTCTTGGATATATTTTTAAGACTCGACCTGATTTTTCTTTTTGAGATACTATTATTATTCTCTGAAATTGAAAAGAGTTGCTTGTATTTTTCATTTCTCAAATTCCTTATTAAAATTTTGAAGTTAATTTCATTTGCATTATTGGAATTGCTCATAGGCTTTATTTAATACCTCATAGGTTGCTACAATTTTCATGCGATTAAATTCCTTTAGCTGAACACTTTGGTTAATTATAACATCAAGCTTATTTATTTCTAGTTGAATTGAATTTAGATCATCTAAATCTAGGTTGGATGATATTATTTTTCTGATATTATTTAAATAATTTAGAATTTCTGGTGATCTGTTAACTAGTAAATAAGTATGATATTCATTAATTAAGTTTATCTTTATTGGTGTTAAGAGTGTATTTGTAGATGTTTTATCTATATAAATCTCTAGAAAATTCTTAAAAGTTTCAGAGAGGTCGATTGCAATATTCATGGCTATAATTTTTTTTACTTCTTCGCTTTGAAGTCCACGTTTTTTTACACATTCATCCCATTTTTCATAAGGGATTTTAAACTCATACTTAAGTTTTAAATCATCCCAAAGTGCTCTATAAATACTAGGGATGTTAGATTTTATTTCACCATATTTTTCTTCAATGAACTCTAATATTTTACCTTTAGCTGTAGTTTGTGAGGACTGAAATGGAAGATTTGACTTCTGGAAACATAAAATATTTTGATATATCGGGTCAACTTCTTTAAGTTCTTTTTGAAGATTATCTAAAATTTTAGAAACTTCATCTTTTTCTAATTTTGAAAAAAATTTTTTTTCACCAGAAATTTTAATTTTCTCTTTGAAGTTAATATCACTTATTGTTAATAAACATAATTTTTTTACATTGTTTTTAAATATTTTATTCTCAACCCCAAGAATCATTTTACCTAAGATTGAGTTTCCTCCAGTTTCGAAGTTACATAAATTATCTAATGTGAAGTTTTTTTCAGTTGTTTTTATTTGGTAAAATTCAAATTCAATATTTTCATTTAAATTAGCTGAATTAGAGCAAATTATATCCTCATGATATTCTACAAATATCACAAAATCTTCTTCATTTATCAATCGCTCTAATAAATAGGTTATAGCCCAGTCAGCTTGATAGTTGAATCTTAGTTGTGTATCTAATCCACTATTTTCTCTTTCTTTTTCATTTAGAATATTTTTTTCATTCATTTTTTTACCTTTTACTACTCTATTTAAAAATTAGAGAAAATCACACCTTTTAAGGAGACTTTATAAAGATCCCTATATTTTAATTTATTTGATTAACAATTATTTTAAGTGCCTTAATTAAGTCGGAAGTCAGTTTTCCATTAGACTCAAGAGAATTTAATGTTCTAATTAGGCTCAGATATTCTTCCTCGTGCGTATTAGAAAAAGAATCTTTGAAATTGTTAGATGATAAAACCTCTCTTTCTTCTTCATGTGATACATCTAACCATCCATGTGGTTTTCCAAACGCTTCTTCAATTTCCCGAGCTACTTTATTGCCAATTCCTTTGATTGGAGCAGTACCTGCAAACTGGCTAGTTTGTGACTGACCTTTATTTATTTTATTAGCAAAGTTAGAAACACCACCAACTTGTTCAACTAAGATACGAGTGTTGTTATATCTAATTGTTTTGCTGTCCATAAATTAACTCAACTTTTAGCAATATTCGCTATCTAAAACACCTGACAGGTAGTTTTTTAAAAAAAAGATTACCTATTAGGTATGATTTTACTTTTATCACCTTAAAGGTAAACAAGAAAAAAGGTTGTATTTACATTACCTAAAAGGTAATATTTGGGTTGATTAAAGAGGATCAATCTATGCGATTTCGTGATTTCATTTTAAAAATGACTCCTGAAGAACTAGAGAAATACGCAAAAGCTTCTGGTACAACAAGTGGTTATCTAAAGACACATCTTTTATATGGGTATAAAGAACCACGTAGAAAGCTTCGTAATGCTTTAGTTAAGGCAAGTAACGGAATGGTTTCAGAACAGGAAGTCTTGCAACACTTTGGGTTATATCCTGTCCAAACTCTACATACCAAAATGGTAATGAAGTAATCATCTAATAAAAACGTTCAAAGGAACTCGATATGAACATATTAGATGCTGCTTATAACACTGTGCATGACTACAAAGGCGGGGCATCGGCACTTGCTCCACGTATGGGCATAAAAAGTCCCGCCGTACTCAACAGCAAAGTCAATCCAAACACAGACACCCATCACTTGACGCTACTTGAAGCATCAAAACTGATGGCACTTACCAACGACTACCGAATACTGCAAAGCTTCAATGCCCAACACGGCAAAGTGGCAATCAACCTGCCTGACATACCTGAAAGCCGAGACACCGCATTAACCGATCTCGTCCTTAGCTTTGGGATGAAAGGCGGAAACGTCTACACGCTATTTAAAGAAATGATGGCAGATGGACGCATCACACGCGGGGAAGCCTTAGACATGTCTAAGGTGATCCACCGACTCCACGAAATACTGGCAGAACTCGATACGCAGATCCACCAGTGCGTAGACGACAAGAGGTAAACCCCATGAGCTTAGATGCAACCAAATCGGCATGGGATGTTCAATTCCATGAACAAACAAGCGGCAGTTTAAAAGTACTGAAAAAGAATGCGACAAAAAATGATGGGCTTTACAAACGAAAAAAGCCTGATCGTCGTCATCAGGCTTTTAGTGTTCATACATCGGAGAGATCTAAGAACATCACGACTATATCAAAACGAATCAATCGCAACAATACGATGATGAAAATTCATCACGTAGCAGAAAAATCGGATGGTTCTAAAAATGGGAAAAGGTCTGATTATCGGTTGGTAATCAGACCTTTAGTGTTCATAAACATTCGGAAATCTAAGAACAAAACAAATTTATCAAATTTCATAAATGAGAACAATAACTATTTATTACTTTGTGATTTATTCATTTCTATAAAGCAAAAGATCACTTTTGATTTTAGAAAATTAACCCGTATTTACCCTGAAAAATTCATCATGTTTGGGCAATTAATTCAAATTGCTAAGGGCGGTGGCAAATGAGCTTAGATGCAACCATTTGGGCGTTTAAGGCTGCGGTCAAAACATCAAGCCAAAGACTCGTCTTGCTTGCCTTAGCTGATCGAGCAGGAGACGAACACAAATGCTACCCAAGCCTAAAACGCTTGGAGAAAGACACCGTACTCAACCGTAAAACCATCATTAAAGTTTTAGATGAACTTGAAGAAGGGGCTTTCATTAAATTTACGGGTAAAACGACAGGTAATGGAGTCAAAATTTATCAACTGATAGGAGTTGTTGGCAGAGAAGATGATGAGCCAACCAGTACCAAAAATACCACTAGTACCAAAAACGGAACTAGTTCCAATTTAGGTACGGGTTCCAAAAACGGTACTAGTACCAATATTGGCACTGCCAGTAGTACCAAAAACGGTACTGCAACCAGTACCAATATTGGGACACAGAACCTCCCAATGAATCTATCAATAGAATCTAAAAATAAAAAAACGTGGCTTTGCTTGAAAAAACTTCGTGAGGAATTAGCACAAGCTGAACCTGAGCAGAATCCAGATGAGCTGATTCAAGCCAGTTGGTTTGAACGAGAGCAAAACGCATTTGAACGATTCAACGAAAGCAAGAACCTCTGCGATGAACTCATGGTCTATCACTTCGCTGATTGGTTGCTGAATGCGAGATTGAAATACGAAAGTCGAGAACAAGCCCAAGTTCCGAAAACTGTGGCGCAGGTTCGAGTCCCGCTGAGCGCATCAAACGGGCTGACTGACAAACAGATCAACAGCTTCGCTCAAAAACTTTCCCATCATCCCGAAGTGGCAAGCACGTTTGGTGTACCTGGTGAGAGCTATGAACAACTTGCAGCACGTATCGCCATCAAACTGAGCGATCCTGAGCAATTTGATTGCTGGCTACCGTTTCTCAAACAAGTTGGGTTTCAAGATTCGAAAAAGGGGGCGGCATGAGACCTCACGGTGCGACACACATCGAAAACGATGGGACATTTTGGCAAAACCACAACGGCACATGGTCTTACTGGAGTGACGTGTTTGGTTGGTGTGGATATATCGGTTTGGTAAATCAAATGTTTTTGAATAACAAAAATGAGTTAGGGGCGATGTGAGTATGAAAATCTTAATCGGGATTGATACTGGTGTGAATACAGGATTCGCTGTAGCTGCTGACCGAGGCAACGGCGGAGAGCTTGAACAGGTGGAAAGCCTATCCATCACACAAGCCATGACCAAAGTGGAAAAGCACATTGAAACATGGGGAGTCCAAAACGTTTGCTTGTATATTGAAGATGCTAGAAAGCGTACATGGTTTACAGGTGGACTAGAAAAAGCTCAAGGCGTTGGATCTGTAAAACGAGACGCTCAGATTTGGGAAGACTGGTGCAAAGAGCAGGGTTACACCTACAAGATGATTCACCCAGCAGCCAATGCCACCAAAAAGAAGGCTACTGACTTTTTCCGAATGACGGGTTGGAAAGGTCGAACCAATGAACATGCGCGTGATGCAGCCATGTTGGTATTTAAACGATTTGCGAAGTTTTGAGGAAAAGAGAATGAATGCTGTAGTAGTAAACCAACATATCTTGCAAAGTGTAGATTGGACTCGATTTGATTTGGAAGGCTGGCTCTACCAGTTCGGTGCGTGGATGTTATCTGCAATGGGTACATGTGGTCGTATTGTTAATCCGATTGCTATAGCGATGGACAGTGCAGCCAAAGCAAGAAAATATAAGAAGCTCTCTAAAAAGGAACAGCAACAGATCATTGTTGATTATCTCGCAGGGGACTTTGAACCACCTAAAATCAAGAACAGCCGTATAAGCTGTCAAATCAATGACAATGAAGCTCGCGCCGTACAACGTTTGATATTAGATATGTTCGGTCAGTCTGAGATCATGGATGATTGGATGGATGCAATCATCGATCGTTACTTTTATGGCAACTCATGGGCTGAGATGGTGACAGTTGAACGCAGTCAGATGGATGCACGTATGGATGTTAAATGTGGCTTGGCTGCGTTGCATTGTCGGTATGGGTTTATTGGGTATTGTTGCAAATTATTGTAAATTGATACCTATATATTGAAAAATAGCGTAAAATTCACCTTATAGGTAAGTAAATTTAAATACTTACCATTTTTTATATCTATTATTTTTATTGGGTTAAAAATATGGCTCAAGTTGTTGAAGTTGCAAAATATATCACTGAAACTATGGGTGAAATTTCTGCAATGAAATTACAAAAATTAATGTATTATTCGCAAGCTTGGCATATGGCTTGGGATGACAATGAGTTATTCGAAGAAGATTTTGAAGCTTGGGCCAATGGTCCGGTTCTTCCGTGTTTATATCAAATTCATAAAGGTAAGTTTAAAGTATCAGCAAGTTTATTTAGAAATGCTGACTCTAGTAATATTAGCACTGATGAAAAAGAGTCGATAGATGAAGTTTTAAGTTACTACGGGGAAAAAAGTGCCCAATGGTTAAGTAGTTTAACTCATAAAGAAGACCCTTGGTTAAATGCTCGAGGTGATTGTTCACCAGGTGATAGATGTAGCAACATCATCACAAAAGCATCTATGCATGAATACTATTCTTCATTGTGATTATGCAATGGGTAATAAACGTGAAAAAAGGTTGCTAAAACAACAACAGAAAATTGATGAGCAACAACAAAAAAATGTTCGAATTCTAAATACTTTAACACTAGAAAAAACTCCTATTGTTGAAAAAAACGTGGAAGAAAATAGAACTCCAAATCTTGCGCCACATTTACTACGACAATTAGAGGAGGAAAAGAAAAAAATTCCTTCGACTACATTGAATTTGAGTAGATTCTCACAAAAAGTTACTTGGTGTAAAACTAATGCTGATACAAAGGGATCTTGGTCATGGGGGGAAGCGCGTGAATGGGATGACAACGAATGGAAAGTTGATATAGAGCCTAAGCTTACAGATTTTTCACAATTAACATGGAAAGAAGTAGATAGCCATTCTTCTGAAAGTGGTCATAAAATGCATCATGGACATGAATTAGGCGATCTGCATGATGAAGCCCAAGAAAGATGGTTACTAGAGTTGGAACTTGATGAATTTTCGGATGAAATTTTTAGGTTTAGATTAGGTGCTACACAAAGAGCATGGGGTTATATTGTTCAAGCACATTTTTTTTTAATATGGTTTGAAAGAAAGCATATAATTTATAAAGTTGAGAAAAAATAAAAGCACCTCACGGTGCTTTTTTAATCCCTAAAACTTTCACTTCTAGGAATAGAGTACCAATAGCGGATTTTCTCGCCGTTATTTAGCGTTTCAATGTTAATTAATTCATATTGAGGATTCTCATAGAAGAATTCAGAAATGAGCTTTTCACATTTTATTTGCCTTTCCATCAGTGGTTCATTTTCATAATCTTCAATACAATTAAGATCATTAAAATAAATAGAACGACCTGATTTTCCTTCAAATTTTGATTTTAATCCGAGTTCCATCAATTCGATCATTGCTGTATTGAGTGATAAATTATTTTGCTCAGCATAATTCATTAATGACTCATATTGATCTTGCGGCATACGAATTTGTGTACGTTTCCAATCATCTTGGGTGACAGCTCGTCCCGTCTTATTATCAACCATTACATGCGCTCATTAACTGCGTTTGACAAGATAATAACACTATGAAATACTAAACTCAATGACAAGATAATGATGTCATAATTGATCAATATTTATAAAAAAGCCCCTGAATCTTGGCGGACTAGGGGCTTCTATCTAATCCCTGCGAGGAGATAAGACATGAATAGTCTATCATTTAACGCTATACAATTTCACCCAATACAACAAAACGATGACCAAATTTGGATTACATCATCTGAATTAGCTCATGCATTAGGTTATAAACATAGTGATTCCGTAACGCGAATCTATAATCGAAACTTTGATGAATTCACCACAGACATGACGCAAGTTATTGATAATTGCCAGACGGTCAATTTGACCGTACGGATTTTTTCATTAAGAGGGGCACATCTGATTGCCATGTTTGCTCGTACTCCAGTTGCTAAAGAATTTAGAAAGTGGGTGTTAGATATTCTAGAAAAAGAAAGCAAACCAAAAGCTTTGTCAGATATACGAGATCGTATACCGCTAGCAGAAGCAGTGGGGATTTTAGTCAGTAAATCTAACTTCAATACAGTTGAAGTTTATAAAATGATTAATCAACGCTTTGATGTGAACAAAGTTGATGAGATTCCACAGGATGTTTTACCATTCGCCGTTGAGTATGTGCATAACCTAACTGCGGTAGTCGCACGAAGTAATGAACTACAACGCCAAGACCAACATGCTGTGCAACAATTAGTAGAAGCCATCATCCAGCAAAATTTTAAAATGATGGGTGTTTGGAATGCATTGAGATATTTAAACCCAAACGATTTCTTTACTTACTCAGGCTTAATCGTTCGCTCTAATCAGCTTGCTCTAAAACTAAGTAAACGATACAACTTGAAAGGGGAAAACGGCGAACCACTGGTCAGCCAAAATTTCAGACAGGTTTCTTTTTCTAACGGTGAGTTGATGGAGACAAACCCCAATTGGTTTAATGCCCCTGCGTAGGTATATCAATAGGAGATGAGTATGTTATTAAAATTGAATCATCTCCTATAATTTAGATATTATTAAACAGATGTAAAATTCTCAGACCAAGGAATAAAGAGAATTATGTATAACCAAGAAAATATAGAACATTTGCTAAATAGATCACATCAACTTGAAATTGAACTTATATCACCTTCCATTGATCTTAATTTATATGATGATTCACAAAGACTTTTAGCTGTAGCAAGCTTAGCAATGCTATCAGTAGAACATTCAGCAGGTGTTCGATACTTATTTAAAACGAAATGCCTTGCTTCTGCTTTTGCTTTATTTCGATTGCAATATGAGGCTTTGGTTAAAAGTTTATGGGTGTTCTATATATCAAAAGATGAGGATATTGATTCGATAGTAGGAGAGTTGGAAGAAGCGAGAATTACTAAAAATAAAAAAGTTTTTCCGTCTATATCAAAAATGCTCGAGCAACTTTTATCTGCTAATACGCCTGCACATAGTCATGTATTATCTTTGGTAGAATTGAAGGATTATTCTTGGGATGCCATGAATTCATTTGTGCATTCAGGTTTGCATGCTGTTCGAAGAAACATTACTGGTTATCCGACAGAATTAATCTATACCATTATTAAGCAGTCGAATAATTTACTGTATTTGTCTGCTTATTTGAAAGCAGTTATTACAGGTGATCCGAATGCAATTAATGGAGTATCAATTGCGAGACAGAGGTATATGTCTTGCTTTCAATTAGCTGCTTGACCCTGTACAAAGGTTATGGCATATTTCTGATATAGTGAGCGAAGTTATATTAATTCACTAAGTTTTTAAAAGCTCATCATCATGGTGGGTTTTTTATTGACTGAAATATTATTGAAAACTTATAGCTGTATTTTCTCTCAATTAATCAAATATAGAACATTCAAATGAATAAACTTAAATTAATGTTGTTGTTGATCCCTTCAGCTTTCACTCTTACTGGTTGCTTACAAATGCTATCACCCACTGTTGGTGATTTTGGTTCAGGCGTATATCAGATTAACACTCAAAGTAATGCATTCGGTTCAAATAAAGCGATGAGAGCAAAGCTTGTTAAAAAAGCAGATGAACTTTGTAAAGGTAAAGGCTTCGATGAATTAGATGGCAACAACAATATTATCAGTAATTCAACAGCTTATACTAATGGCATGATTATTCCTGTCAGTACAAAAGCTTCATACATGAAAATTAAGTGTAAAGATTAAATTAGCTTATCTGAATAATTTTCTTTTTTTGAACAGATTACGGCGCATGAAGCCCTGCCAACACACTAGTTATTGGCGGGGCTTTATATTTTAGTAATACTTAAGATGTATATTTTCTTTTCTAATTATAAGTGTATAGTTTTAAAGTATATTTCATAATTATTAGATGATCGTTATGGCTAAGGTAAGTAAGTGTTTAGTTAAACCATATTTAAGAGAAAATGATCATCCATTTGTTACTTTAACAACATTTATAAATTATGTTAGCAATAATAAAAATTGGTCTAAGGAAAAAATTCGATCAATTGTGAATGAAGCTAAGTCTAAAGATAGGCATCATTTATATGTAACTTTAAAGTCTTATATGGACGAAGAGTAATAGATATTTTATTAAAGTTGTATAAAATTGAGGAATTCCTTTATTTTGTATTGGACATACAGACTTGATGAATAAAACACTAATATTTTTTACCTGCTTAGCAGTTGCAGGATCAGCATATAGTGATAATGATTTTTTCGAAAAAAAACCTTCAATCCTAATTGCAAAAGATGAAGCAATTCTAAAAAAGAATAATGGAAATGAGCATGTTGATTTTTTTGAGTTATCAAATCAACTAAAAATAAAATGGGCTAATCAAAACTATAATTATATGACTCATAGATCTAAAGATCTATTTCAAACATCCGGTATGAGTGCTTATGATAAAGCTCAATATACTGCCCAAAATAAGTCTTTAGATAATAAAGTTTATTCGAAGCTCATTGAGACTAAAACCGATAAAAGAGTAATTTCACAAGAAGAATATCAACAGCAAATGGAGCAACGAAGAAAAAGGGAAATAGATGATAGAGATTTACTATACTTATTGGACAAGTGATATCAGAAAATAAGTAATCATTCTGAATGTAACAATCTTAATAAATGAAATAATCTAGTAGTAATGATTTTAAAGAATTTTCCCACTTCGGTGGGTTTTTTATTGGGAAAAATCTATGAATGAAGTCGGATTTGTTATTCAGCAACGCCCATATCCTCCAGAATGGATTTTTGCCTTAGACACACCAAACTTTGCACCAGCACCAGAGTTATGGCGATGGATAAAATCTATTTTTCTTAATCCCGAACATAAGCTATTCAACCCTGATCATGCACATTTAGGAGCTTTCCACTATCCGCAGATCGCCGTGATGTGGGCAAAAGGGGGATTTAAAAAACAAGGTCGCTTTGTGGTTGGCCAAGCTGAAAAGATCATGATCAATGCTGGGGGGTGGAAGAAAGAACGTCAGGAAGAACAGTTTTATCAATGGTTCAATGATCTGCCTGATTACTTAATCACGATTGATGCAACCTATGCACAGCAAGCTAATGATATTGATTTCTGTGCTTTGATCGAACACGAGCTTTATCACATCGCACATAAGAAAGATGAATGGGGCATCCCATCCTATAACCGTGAAACGGGTAAACCTAAGTTGACGATACAAGGTCATGATGTTGAAGAGTTCACGGGCGTTGTTCGCCGTTATGGAGCAAATCAGGAAGTTCAAGAAATGGTCAATGCTGCAAATCAACGTCCAACGGTAGCAAAAGCTGATGTTTATCATGCCTGTGGAACTTGCTTTCTTAGAGTGGTTTAAATTTTTTTGCCATTCTTCTTGGATGTACTTGGATGGAATGGTGGAAATGGCACGTATTACCAAAAAGGTGAAACTGTTCATCGTTAGGATGCTTGCTGAGTTTGAAACACCAACCCAAACATCCAAAACAGTTAGAGATATTTTTAAAGTTGATGTAACCCCACAACAATGTGAAGCCTATGACCCTACCAAAAGAACTGGTCAGGATTTAAGTCAGGAGTTGCGTGATAAATTCTTTGAGTATCGCCGTATAGCAAACCAAGAACTTGAAGCTATTCCAATTGCCAACATGCGCTATCGACTTCAGCTTCTACAGGGTTTAGTTGATAAATATCCAGACAATCCAGTTTTGATTCCGAAATGGGCGGAGCAAGCAGCCAAAGAAATGGGTGGCTTATACACCAATAGGCAAGAGATAACGGGTGCAAACGGCGGGCCTGTAGAAACTGTTCAAACGCAGACCACGGTTGAAGATTATCTTAAGGCAAGGGAAAAGGCGTTAGATGAGTATTGAGGATGATCGCAAGTTAGCAATACAGATCGAAGCACAACAAGATCTCTATTTCTTTTCGCGATATATGTTCAAAGAACGCCGTAAGTATAAATGGCGGCATAACTGGCATCACAGGGTAGTTTGTGATGCATTAATGAAAGTCTTTAACGGCGAAATTAAACGCCTGATAATTAATATCCCGCCTAGGTACTCAAAAACAGAACTTGCTGTGATTAATTTTATGGCTTGGTGTTTTGGGAAAGTGCCTGATAGTGAATTTATTCATATCAGCTACTCAGCAACCTTAGCTGCTAATAATGCCTTTCAAACTCGGAATTTAGTGCAGGAAACGGCGTTTAAGAACGTATTTCCTGATTTTGTATTGCGTGATGACAGCAAGGCTAAGGATGATTGGCGCACCAAAGCAGGCGGCGTTTGTTATGCCCAAGGTACTGGCGGAACGATTACAGGTTTCGGTGCAGGTAAGATTCGTGAAAGTTTCGGTGGTGCAATTATTATTGATGACCCACACAAAGCCAGCGAAGCCAAATCTAAAACCATACGTGAGGGTGTTATTGAGTGGTTTCAAAATACACTTGAATCACGTACCAACTCCCCAGAGACCCCAATTATTGTCATCATGCAAAGATTACATGAAGAAGATCTGGCAGGGTGGCTATTAGACGGCGGCAATAGTGAGGAATGGGAACATATCTGCTTATCAGCTATTCAGCCAGACGGCACAGCATTATGGCCAGAGAAGCACACTATTGAACGTTTGCGTATCATGGAAGAAACATCGCCATATGTTTTCTCAGGACAGTATCTACAACGACCATCACCGCCAGCAGGCGGTTTTTTTAAGCCTGATAAAATTGAGATTGTTGATGCTTTACCTACAAATCTCATCAAAGAATGCCGTGCATGGGATTTAGCCGCTACTGAGAATGAGGGTGACTACACAGCAGGCCCTAAACTGGCGAAAGCCAAAGACAACACGATCTATATTACTGATATGGTGCGTGGACGCTGGGGTCCTGATGGAGTTGAGAATACGATCATCCAAACAGCTCAACTAGATGGCAAGGGAGTTTTCATCCGTTTACCGCAAGATCCTGGTCAAGCAGGTAAATCACAGGCGAAAAACTTTGTTGGTAAATTATCAGGATTCAAAGTTAAGGCCGAGCCAGTCTCAGGAGATAAGATCACAAGAGCGCAACCATTTGCCGCTCAGGTCAATGTAGGGAATGTGAAAATGCTTCGGGGTGACTGGAACAAAGCACTGATTGAAGAATTAAGAAACTTCCCTAATGCAAAACATGATGATCAGGTGGATGGGTGCAGTGATGCATTCAATGATCTCAATGAGTCAAGACAATCTAAAAAGCCTGCAACAGCAGGAAGTCGAACATTTTAACTAAGGTACCAACATGGCAAAGTCTAAAATTAAGGACAAAGCGTCTAAAAAGGCTTTGTCTAATGGATCTTTATATTCTCAAGAAGCGGTTAGTCAATTTTATAAATTTAGTAAGCAAATTGATTTAGATGAGACTTTACGAAAAGCAGGGATTAAACGCCACCGTTTGGCCATACTTCTTGATGATGATGAAATTTCGCAAGCGGTCGAAACACGAGTAGATGCATTATTGGCTACGCCGTGTCGATTTGAGCCAAGTGATACACCAGAAGCCATTTTATTAATGCAGGAGATTAAGGAGTGGTTTGCTGAGATTGCTTCGGGTGCAGTTAATGCTTTGCTATTTGGCTATTCAGTTTTAGAAGCTGTCTATGATCAGTCTGATGATGGTCAAATAGTTTTGGATTGGATCGGGGAAAAGCCGATGGAATGGTTTGAACCTAAAAATGATGGCCGTTTGATCTATCGTCAGGATGGAGCGGGTAAAGAATCTGAAGTTGATCAGATCTTTAAATTCTTTCTGACACGGCGCAAAGCAACCTATAAGCAGCCTTATGGCCAAGCGTTACTCACAGTTGTTTATTGGTTAGATTTTTTCAGAAAAAATGGCTTCAAGTTTTGGGCAAAGTTTTTAGAGCGTTTTGGTACTCCTATACTTCTAGGTAAGTGTAAAGAGTCTGAAACTGATGCTATGAATCAAGCACTGTTAAATGCTCATGCTCAAAGCGTCATTTCGATTGACGCTGAAGATGATGTACAAATTTTATCTGCTGCGTCATCGGGTAATGCAGGCACGTCATTCGAGACCTTTAACAATACGATCATACGTCAAATTCAAAAGGTAATTTTAGGGCAAACCCTCACAAGTGGAACTGATGGCACAGGGAGCCGTGCATTGGGTGAAGTCCATGACAATGTGCGCAAAGATAAACTGAATGCGGATATTCGATTAGTTACACCCACATTTCAGGCTATTGTTGATGCGTTGTGTGACTTAAATGGTTGGGCTAAGCATGAAATTATCTTGGGTGAGAAGTCTAAGCAGCTCAATAAAGATCAGGCTGAGCGTGACGTAAAGCTTAAAGATGCAGGTGCGGTATTTACCACACAATATTTTATTCGAGAGTATGGATTGCAAGAGGGAGACTTAGCCGAGAATCTGCCAAGTCAAACACCACAACCGCAATTTAAAGTGTTGCCTAAGCGTCCATTTAGTTTTGCCGCATCGGTTAAGAAATTCTCACCAGACCAGCAAGAAATTGAAGAGCTTACGGATGAGCAAGGATCCATTCAATTACTAAACCAAGCTCAAGTAAACGAGCTGGTTCAAAAGAGTGATTCACCACAGGAATTGGCTTTTAATTTGATGCAATTAATGCCTGGTGCAAGTGAATCTACTTTTACAGCTAATTTGGATCAGGCTTTATATGCTGCGGATATTTATGGGTATGTGTCGGCTAAAGGAGGGAAGTGATGCAGCCTCTTACTTTTCTTGAAGCGATTCAATTTGCTGTAAGCCGTAAAATCGTATTGCCCGATGAGTTTTATAAACTTGATTTAAATACAAGACAGATGGCTACAACAGTGAGCTTTCTTTCTGGTATTGAGCAAATCGAGACTGTCATTAAGTCTGTGAATCAGGTTCTCATTGATGGTGGCACGTTCAATGACTTTAAAGAATTGGTTGAGGAAAATGAAATCATCTTGAGTGAGCCTTATCTCAAGAATGTTTTTAGAACCAATATTCAGACGGCGTATGGCCACGGTCGATGGCAACAGCAGCAACGTAATAAGGCTAAACGTCCTTATTTAATGTATGTCGCGATTAATGATAGCCGTGTCCGACCATCACATTTGGCACTAAACCGCATTATTAGACACATAGATGATCCATTTTGGTTGAAATACTATGCGCCGTGGGATTTTATGTGTCGATGTACGATCATCGCTCTAACCGAAGAACAAGCGCTTAAGTATGGGATTACAGCCGATGAGGATCTCCCAGTTATTGCAGATAATAATGGATGGTCCACAAGTCCACTGACATTTGGGGAAATGCAATCGGTCGTAGATAGCAAGATCGCCAATTCAATTTTGGATAAAGAATATTTGCTTAGTCTAAAGCAAAATATCGTGGCCGAATGGAAAGCGAGTCAAAAGCTATCAAGCCTGTTATCACCGATGGATGATAAAAGCAGAGATCTATTTCAGACGATAGCAGATACTGTTATTCCATTAGATCCAACGATCAGACCAAGTGCAGTTAAAACTTTTTTAGATTACGTTCAGGGCAATGATGCTGCATTGACAACCTACCTAAAGAACAAGCCAATCAGTTTGGCTGAAGAGGTGTTACATCGTTGGGTTAAAGAGGACATGGCACAAATTAAAGCAGTGGCCAGTAACGTTTCAACGGCGGTAATTGGATCTGCAACATTGAATCAGGTCGCAGCTTTACAAGTTGGGCAAACATTAAAGCTTGATTCGCCGTTATTGGTGGCGGGTCAAGGGTCAGATGTGGTGATTCAAATCGAAAATGCAAAAGGTTTGGGGATTGATTTAAACAAACTCAATGCAGGTCAAGGAGTTTTATTTGAGATTGGGCTTTCATTTGAAGTTGTCTCTATTGAAACAAATCGAGGGCAATTAATATACACATTAAAGGCTTTGACACACTAACCGAAATTACTCAACAAACCGTAAGACGCCTTGATCTTTAATTGGATCAGGGCATTTTGCTTTTATAAATAGCAAAAAGCCAAGAATTCGCAGTTCTTGGCTTTTTTGTTTCCAACCCTTAACGACAATAAGGATCAGAACATTGAGTAAAGATAACAAATTTTCATTTAGGTTTCTAGGAGCGACGATGGAAGCTATGAATTTAAAGCCTGAGAGTTTTATCAAAATATTTTGGCATATTGCCCTAATTATAGGGTTTATTATGATTGTGAAGTTTTTGATTCGTGTGGCAAGTTTTTATATTGGTTTAGCTTGATAGGTTATTGGTATTTATGCAATATTTGCTTCAAATCACAATATGTATTTTAAAGATGAAGCAAAAAGATCTATTTAATGAACTTATTTTGGAATTAGTTAAATGTAATTTTCAAGAAAAAATGGATTTTCAAAACGACTTTGGTGGAATGCAAACTTCGGATAGTGGTCAACCTATTTTCTTAAGTAAGAAGGCCGCAACCTTTATTAATACTTTTTCTCAAGTCTTGTATGACAATTTTAGACAAAAGGAAAAAATTGATTATCAGGTATTTAATCAAGTTGTCACTAAAAAAATAGCTAATTATGTAACCGCTAATGACTTTGATATAGAAACTATTGAAGGAAATAGAAAAAATTTACAAGATTGTATTGAGAAAGAATTTGAGGATATTGAAAACACCAAAATTATTCATCATTTCCCAGCAGCGACTTTAAACTTAAATATTGAGAAATCAATTATTCTCGGTTGTGTTCATATACATAGTATAAAGAATTGGCTTGAAACTGTAGATTTTTCATCTAAAACTAAGCAATGGTATAAAAGCAAGAATAATAATGAGCTATGGAAGAATGATGTTCTTAATTGTTTAGAAAAGAGTTTAGCTGAAAATGAAATTGATGGACTTGCAGAAGCTGTTTATCACACGGTGAAGAATTCTAACTCTATCATTTCTGTTGAAATAAGTGGTTATGAGAAGAAACTTTCTGAAAAATTTGCTCGGCAGGTATGTAAGACATCATTGGATATGTTGTCATTAATTTTAGCAGACCAGCGAGTTTTTTATAATAATGTACTTCAATTAGAACGATTACCATCTTTGAGATATGGTGAGTTTACAGAAAAAAATGGTTTTTTAAATTTACCATCTTCGGGAATCAGTAAAGCATTTCTTCCCCCTCTGGAGGATAAAGATTATGAACATATTAAGAGTTTGATTGAAAGGATGTTAAATCCTTATTCATTTATTATTAATGGATTAGTACATCCAACTACTGTTAATTGTCCTAATTTAGTAAGTAAATGGGTATTTGCATTAAATTGGTATGCTGAAGGTATGCGTGAATCAAATGATGCTATTGCCGTAGCAAAATTAGCTAGCTGCTTAGATACATTAAGCTCTAGTGGAAAACTTGCTGGAATTAAACAAGTGCTATGTAATGTCTATGAATGCGAGGATGATCATATTCTTTTTGGTGAAAAAGAATTGAATCCAATTACGATTCATAATTTTGTCAAAAGATTTTATGATGATGGACGATCTAGGATTTTACACGGCACATTAGAAAGCATGTTAGAGTCATTTGAGGCTGATAGAAATAGGTTGGCAAAAATCGCTAGATGGGTATTGTTAGAACTTGCAAATCGCTTAAGTGTTTATAAAGGCGAAGATACAGACAAAGCATTTCGCATCATGAAGTATGATACTTAAAGCACCTTTATGTGCTTTTTTATTTTTTAAAATATAAATTTACTTATATTGTCTATGCCTTTTACGCATAAACAACTATAAAGATATGCATAAAGGCATAATTCGCCTATAAAATTATGCGTAAAAGCATAAGTTTGGCTATAATTCCGATAGTTTTATAGGTTTTACTATAAGTTTCATTTTTTACTTTTGAATCGAGAATTCGCAGTGAGTAGAGTAGAACAGATTGGTTCTCGTTTGTATGGTTCATCTTGGCAAGCTCAGATTGCCAACGAACTAAAAAATGAAGATGGAGAAGGTATCGCACGCCAAACAGTTCAAAGCTGGCATAAAAGAGATACGCTTCCTCAGTGGGCAATTGACCAATTAATTGAAATTGCAAAGCAACGTGAATCAGAAGTAATGCAAGCAATTAAATTATTAGCGGAAATAAATGAGCAGTAAATCGCTCTATTGATTATGCAGTCATTTGACTGCATAATGTGTTTATAAGGCAGCAAAAAGTTGCAGCCGTTACCTTGAGGTAGATTATGAACACTGTTGCAAACATCAATAATAAACAAATTTCGGTTATTAATTTTAAATCCATACCAGTTGTTACCTCAGCTATGCTTGCTGATTTGTACGGTTCTGATACAGGCAATATCAAACAAAATTATTCTCGAAATAAAGAGCGTTTCATTCAAGACAAACACTTTTTTAAACTCGAAGGCATTGAATTAAGAGCATTTAAAGACTGGGTGACTTTAAGTCACTCAGTTGAAATAAGTAAAAATACCCGAACTTTGATTCTTTGGACAGAACGCGGCGCAGCCCGCCATGCCAAAATGCTCGATACAGATCAAGCATGGGAAGTATTTGAACAACTTGAAGACTGTTATTTCCATCGTCAGGAAATTCTCGCCAAAACACATAAGTCTGAACGCGAGCCATTAACTAATGCAGTAAATATGCTTGTAGCAAAAACCAAGCATCTAAATTTTAGTGATGCCTATAAATTGGTTCACCAAAGATTCAATGTAAAGCATCTTGAAGAAATCCCATACGATACTATTCCTGTAGCTGTGGAATATGTGCATCACCTAATAGCCCTATATAGCAATGCAGATAAGAAACAGCAGTTTGACTCTAAACATATTGATTCATTAGCAAGACATGTACTCTGGCTTAATCATTGGTGGGCAGAGTTTGGAGGTTCAATTAGAAAGCTGAGCCCAGCAATGGGACATGGCATACATGATCATTTTAAATTTGCAGCCGAAGATGCTAAGCAGTTAGTTGGTAAGGACGTTTACATGCCAATCTTTGAACTAGCTCAATGGCACGATTGGCACAAAGGTGGAGTTGGATATAAAACCTTATTGGAATGTAGCTTAATTAAGTCCTGATTTAAAATCTTGACTACTGAACCAGTTTTAGGGTAATTTTTACCACACTGAATAGTTGTGCAAGCATCTAGTATTCATAGAAAAACTGCATACATTGTTTAGAAATATTTACATAAAAGAATATTTATACTCTCAACTCAAATGTGGAATGAAAGCCTTCCCATTGCGAGAAATTTTTTAACCACCTTTAGAGGTGGTTTTTTTATGCCTGAAATTACTCGAAAACAAACTGGTAAATAAATATCAGGATCTTAATCAAAAGGTTCTGAAAAGCAAAAAGCCCATGACGGCAATCATGAGCTTTTTTAAATCTCAACCCACCGACTAAAGTAAGAGGAGATACAACTTATGGCAGATTATATCACAGCAATTACAGGATTGATCAATATGACATCAGGTTTATCAATAGGAATGTTATCGTTTTATTTAGCAGCAGCCGTGCTATGTATTTTGGCTTGGAAGTCACCAGAATTAATTAAAGCGCTTCGAAAAGTAAAAGATGATGACTAAAATTAGTACATCAAATCCCGTACCGCCGAAAGGCGGTTTTTTTATGGAGAAACAACTGTGGTAGGAGATAAACAAACGCAAGACCCGCCAAGCTCAGCATTCCAGTTTAAAACGCAGCCTTTCGATATTGCTAAGCAAGTAGAGGACGGAAAGAAGCGTACCTTTACGGGTGTTGCGTATAGCGGGGAAGCTATACAAGGGCATTACTACTGGGGTGATGTGGTATTTGATCTGGACACTATGCAGATTAAAACGCCTTTAGGTGCTCTGATCGACCATGACACCGGACGGCGTGCGGGTGTTGTAACAAGTTTTACTAAGGATAACCAAGGTGGCTTAAAAGTCGTTGGAGATTTGCTCTCAAACAAGTATGGCCAAGAAGTCGCTCAAGACAGTGATGAGGGTTATCCGTGGCAGATGTCAGTTTATATCGATCCAGGTTCAATTGAAGAAGTTGAGCGCGGTGAAGTTGTTGTTAATGGCAAAACTTTAAAAGCACCTATCACGATTTTTCGCAACGGCGTTATTCGTGAGGTTTCATTTTGTGCACTTGGTGCGGATGAGAACACATCTGCAATAGCAGCAAGTCACACACCTAAACAATTTAACAAGCAAGAGGACACAGACGTGACCGAGTTAGAGAAAGAAAAAGAGGCGCGTATTGCAGCCGAGCAACAACGCGATACAGCTCTAAATGAATTAAAACAATTCAAAGAGCAAAAGCGTAATGACGACATCGCAGCACTTGAAACTGAATTAAAAGTTCAGTTTAGCGCTGAAGATAAAAAGTCTTATACAGAAATGGATGAGTCTGCTTTTACATTTGCAACAAAGCAGCTACGCCAGTTCTCTGCACCTAAAAATGACAAACAGACAAACAACCTCCAACACTTGTTTAAGCATCAAGCACAGGGCGGGAATGGTGATGCGAGCCTGCAACAGGGTTCAGCACTTGATCAAGCATTTCACCAGTTTGCCGCAGCACAAAAATAAGGGAACTCATCATGGGAAGCACAATTACACAAACAATTGAAAGTCGCCAACTTGTTGTTGGTGATGGTGTACGCACCGAAAACGTAAAGCCTACAACAGCAACGGCTTATAAACGTGGGGATCTGATCGCAGTTAGCGCAGCGAATGTTGCTACACATCCTGCGGTAACAAGCGGTGTTGTGGGAGACTGGCATGCCATTGTGGTTGAGGACATGACAGCGGAGCAATCCACTTACCATGCTGCAAATGGTCTTGAAATGCCAATCTATGTGCAGGGAACTTTTGATGTTGCAGTGGTAACAGTTAATGGTACCAAACTTACCACTAACCAAATGGATGCAGTCCGTGCACAGGGACTAAAGAACAAAATCGAATTGCGCAAAGTCATGGGGTAAATCATGAGCACTAGTTTTACATTTCAAAATGCACCAGTTGAGTTATTGGATATTCCTCAGTTGGTATTATTAACAGACACCACGAAAAAGGTGGATACTTGGTTGATGGATCGTTTCTTCCCACAACGTGTTTCTTACTCTAAAAAAGAAGTGCCTGTGGGTGAGTTGAATACAGCCACACCACTTGCGCCGTTTGTAAGCCCTAATGTTGCAGGTCGCCAAATCAATGTTGCTGAATCAGGAAAAGTGGGTTTTGTTAAGCCAGCTTACTTAAAGCCAATGGTGACTATTGTACCAAGTGATGTCCAAGATTCGGCATTAGTTACGCAATTGCGCCGTTATGGGATTGTTGCAACAGGATCAAACCGTTTAAGTGATGCAGAATTATTGCTGATTGATCAGGCACAAAAGGCGATTTATCTACGTCAGTCGATTGAAAATCGAAAACTGCTGATTGCCCGTGATGTGCTGCTTTACGGCAAAACCACATTTGCATCGGCTGATTTCCCTTCATATACCGTTGACTACAACCGTGATGCAGCATGTAACTTTGCTCCGCTAGTGAAGTGGAATCTGGCAAATGCTACACCTGTCCAAGATATGCAAAGCATGATCAATATTTCGGTTGAATATGCTGGAGTTGCGCCTAATCTGGCGTTGACGTCAGCTAAAGTTTTCAACGCCTTAATCCAGAATGATGAGTTTAAAGAAAAATTCATTAAGCCATATGCTTCAATTAGCGTGCCGATTACACCGACATTTGACGATCCATCTAAACCACAGTTCCGTGGTACGGTTGATAACGTACAAATTTGGACTTATGACGGTATCCACAATATGAATGGAACAGTAGAGCGTTTCATTCCTGAAGATTTCTTTGGTATGGTGACAGATGCTAATGGTTGGATTGCACACTGTGCGATTCAAAATATTGAGGCTTTTGGTCAACCTTTGGAATTCTTCTTGAATCAATGGCAGGAAAAGAATCCTTCAAGTATTCAAATGTTGGCTGAATCATCACCACTCGCCGTTCCAAACAATAAGAATGGTCTAGTTGGTGGGCGAGGATTCGTTTAAGGAGAGCTAAATGCCAAAGTACATTGCAAAACAATCCATTGGTCATTTTAGACCAGGTGAAAAAATCGAAGGGCTTGAAGATCAACAACTTCAAGCCCTTTTAGCATCTGGCGCAATTGAAGAATACAAGCCGCCAGAACAAACGCCGTTTGATGATTCAGCGGATGAGTTGGAAAAACTCAAAGGCAAGGTCGAGGATCTCAAGGCATCCAATAAGCAGCTTGAAACTGAAAAGACAACTGCTTTGAATGAGGTCGAGGATCTTAAGGCTAAGGTATCAAAACTCGAAGCTGATTTGGCCACGGCGACCGCAAAGCCTGCTAAGGAAAAACCAACGGCAGATAAGGGTGCACCAGAAACCAAGTAAGGTGATTTATGTACGCGACCAGACAAGACCTTGAGGCAAGATTTGGAGCCGATGAGATAGCTAATCTTGAAGCGATGCAGACAGTTCCAGGAGCGCTTGAGGAAGCGCTTCAGGATGCATCGGAGGAAATAGATAGTTATGTTGCAGTGGCATATGGCTTACCTTTGCCAAGCATTCCAGCAACGTTAAAACGGGTAGCTTGTAACATTGCACGCTACCGCCTTTATTTCCAACGTCCAACTGAAGAAATTGATAAACGCTATGAAGCAGAAGTGAATTTCTTAAAACGAATCGCGGATGGTAAAGCAGTTCTCAATATTCAGAATGAGCAAAATGAACTGATTGAAGAAAAGCCAAAGCGTAACCCTAGATCTATTCCCATAGGTACGAGTTATACAGGTGGTGTTTTTAGTGATGAGCAGTTGAATAAAATGCCAAGCGTGTAGGAGGTTGTATGCCAGTTGCTATATCAGTAACAGCGGATGGCGAATCACCAATCATTGCGTTGTTAGAGCATCTTATAGGCTATGACAAGAAAGCCATGTTTGATGAGATCGGTGCTTATGGTGTTAGCTCTTCAGAACATCGTTTTATCAATCAATCTGATGTTGATGGGAATCCTTGGAAGCAGTCATGGAGAGCAAAGCTACAAGGTGGTGAGACAGGTAGAGATACGGGTCAGCTACTATCAGGACTGCATCATAATGTGTTGGCAAACGGCGTGGAGTGGGGATCGGATAAAGAATATTCGATCCGTTTTCATTTTGGGGCACATATCGTTCCAAAAACGGCGCAGTACCTAGTTTTTAATGTCGGTGGCAACTGGCGTAAGGTCAAAGAAGTCACAAACCCACCACGATCATTCTTAGGCATTAACAAGGAAGATGATGAGTCGATTCTCAACATTATCGGGAGGCACTTAAGTGGCTAGTTTTTTCGCTGTACGTGCTGAAATTGCTGAAAAGCTCAAAGAAATTACTGAGTTTAAGCAGATTTATACACCAATGAACTCTGTCTCTGTGACGGAAATGTCTCAAGTTGTGCCATCTGCACACGTTAATTTTGTACGAGTACGTAAGATTGATGATGCGGGCAAAGGTAAAAGCAATTTACTGGGGCTTCAATGGTCTGTAACCGTGGCTTGTCGCAATGCAAAAGCTCAGTTGAATGACATTACAGCTTTAGCGGATGAGGCAGGTGAGTTGCTCAACAAGGTTATTCAACTGCTTTCAGGGTGGGAACCAGATAACTCAATTGATCCGTTGCAAATCGTTGATGTGAAAGACGGCTATGGACCTGCATTTGTCTATTACACCGTGATATTTGAATCAACCAAAATTATAGGAGCTGCTTAACATGGCAGATAAACAATACAAGGCCCTGCAACCTGTGGGGCGATTCAATAAAGATGACTTTGTTGCAGGTCTCAGTGAGAAACAAATCGCTGATCTACTTGAGGCAAAAGTCATTGTTGAAGTAGCAGAAGAAATACAGGCTGAAACTGAAACGCTGTTAGTTGAAGTGAAAGCACCAGTTAAACAAAAAGAGGTTAAAACTGATGTCAAATAAGTACATTATTTTGCGGGGCAAGTTCTATCTATCAAGAATTGCTAACGGTGTTGCAGGTGCAATGCGTCATATCGGCAACGTTCCAGAATTTGAGATTGCCATCGGTGTAGATGTGATTGAGCACCAAGAAAGTATGACCATTCATAACACAACCGACTTGGTTTTGTATGATGCCGTCAAAGTTACGTTTTCTGGAAAGCTTGAAGATATTAATGCTGAAAATTTAGCTTATATTTTGTCAGCTGATAACCATACGATTACGTCAACTACTCATACTGATCAGAATCTTGGTACTGTGGTTGCAGGGGATGAAATCAAGTTAAATGGTTATAACTTATCTGCGGTTACGGTTAAAGATTCCACGTCTGGTACACCTGTCACCGTTGCTACCGATAAGATTAAGCTTGATGCGAAATTCGGAACTATCACTATTACTGATGTAACGGGCTTAACTATGCCATTAAAGATTACATACACAACAGGTGAAGTGACAAATACAACCCTTGCATCTGATTTGGGTGCTGAATACGCCTTGTTCTTTAAAGGAACGAATAAAGCAACTGGTGAACACATGGCATTAAATTTATGGCGTACAACAAAGTCACCTGAAGCAACGTTCCCACTAATTCATGGTAATGAATTTGGTCAATATGACATTCAAGGCACGGCGTTATCTGTGATTGAAAATGAAGCAGATCCAACGTTAGGTTACTTTGGTCATCTCGTTACGATTCCGACAGCAGCTTAGACAACACATGCAGGCACAGGGGCGCATTAGCGTCTTTTTTCGTGCCTGTATTTTAGGATTTTTTCTATGAATGACTTTTTTCTTTTAAACAATGAATCATTGCCCTATGTATTCATTGATCAGAATATTGAGATTAAGCAGATCCAAGTTAAGAACTTAAATCGTTTTGCTCAATTTGCAGATCCGATTAAAAAGCTAGAAAGTTATTCAATAGAAACGATCACGCCGTTAATTGATTTGGATATTATTCAAATTATGGGTGTGTTTTCGTTAGCAACCACACTGGATGCTAATTATTTTACAGACCGTTTAGAAAACACAGAAGCTATTGCAGATTTGATTTTAAAAATCATTCAAGTGAATGAGTATTTCTTTAAGAAAGAACCTAAGGGCGAAAACAGCAAAGATTCCAGTTGGTTTAATGCGATTTCTTATCTTATTAAGCATGGCCATAGTGAGTCTGAAGTATTAAATATGTCATATGGTGCATTTCTAAAATATATAAAAGAAGCACAAGCCATAGAAAGACAGCAAATCAAATCCTATGTAATTGCAACCAGAGTGGCCAATCATGCGAAGAACCAAGCTTGGGAAAAATATTTGAAGCAGTTAGCTTAAAATCGAAAACATCCAATAGTAGGTTTTTTATTGTCACAGTTTCTACTGTTTGTTAAATTGTGTGGGATTAATAACAATTGGTTTACATAATGAAGAAGTTTTTATTTTTAGGGGTTGTTTCCTTTTTATTATCTACAAGTGTATTTGCACGTGAAACTAATTCAATGCGTTCGTCATATGAGCTCGTAACTGTAGGGGATAGTGAAGAAAGCCTGCTCCAAAAGATGGGTAAACCTAGACCGAGATTTTTTGTTTATGGAGAAGGAAGATTTTCATGTGCTGCGACTGAATATAAATATGATATTGATATGCAGGAGTATACAGTTTGGGTTTGTAAAGGTCAGATATTTAAAATTGATGTGAAAAATAAGTGAGAATAAAGAATAAGCGAGAGTAAAGAATGGAATTTACCAAGCAGCAATTAATTGGTTTCTTTGGAGTTTTATTATTATTTATTGGAGTATTTTTGCCTATTCTAAGTGTACCTATTATGGGGGCAATTTCATTATTTAATAATGGTAAAAGTGATGGAATGATTATTTTGGGACTTTCTGTTGTATCCACAGCTTTAATTTTTATGGATAAAATAAAATTATTGTGGGTAACTAGTGGTATTTCTACTGCTTTATTGACCTATGATTTTTATATGTTATCGAGCAAAATCAGCCAAACAAAAGCAGAATTAAGTGAAAAGATGCAAGGCAATCCTTTTGGTGGGTTTGCTGATGCAATGATGAGTTCCGTGCAATTGCAATTTGGTTGGGCTGTATTGTTTCTTGGGTGCATTATTTTACTGGCAACTCCAATTCTTGCAAATGGTGTTTTTAACTTCAAAATTAGCATTAAAAAAGAAGATTCATTCTCAGAAATTAATGATACTGAATCACCAATTGACGGCAAGCAACCCGAGCCATTTATAAAAAAAACAAATATTAAAGTTGTTAGTGACTCTTTTTATCACAACAATGAAGTTCAAGATGATGTTGCAATGAAATCATGTCCATTTTGTGCTGAATCTATCAGAATGACAGCTATTAAATGTAAGCATTGTGGAAGTATGCTTGATGAATAGAATTTATATTATTTTGGGTGTTGTTGTACTGGTAATGATTGGTGTAGTTTGGAAATCCAATAGTGATCGAAAAGCTAGAGAAGAAGCTTTAGCTCAACAAACACAACAATATAACCAAAAAATGTCACAGCTTGAAGCTGAAAATCAAGCAAGATTGGCGCAGGAAGTTCAAAGAAAGGCTCAACAGGAACAAGCTCGGATTGAGTATAATAACAGGGCTAAAAGTGAACAAACTAATTTTGAGAAAAATCATCAAACTATAAGTAATCAAGCTACTGTGGTGAATAAAGCTGAGGATGTCACACCCAAGCATAAATACTCAGATGAGGAGTGGATGAGTATTTGCAAGTCTACATCTAAGACGGCAAGAGTTATTATGAATAGCAGGCAAAAAGGTGCATCCATGTCAGATATGATGGATAGAATTATGGCTGTGGATACAGCAGTAGAAATAAAGAATATTATAAAACCTTTTATTTTAATGGCTTATAATAAACCTAGATTTAGTACTCCTGAATATATGCTAAAAGCAGAGGTTGATTTTGAGAATGAAGCTTATTTAACTTGTATGAGTGCTAGAAGTTGATTTATCTTGAAATGTAAACCCGCCAAGTGCGGGTTTTTTATTGTCAAAAAATTAGTAATCCTAATATCTAAAATTTGTCAAAACTTACAGGGGTGACATGAAGCAAGTACCTGCAAATTAGCATACCCCCTGTAGGGCATGACTAACCTATTAAACAATTTTTATCATGGAGTCGGTTCTAGCAAGTCGGCTTTTTTTATACCCAAAGAAAAACCCCGATGCGGCAAACATCAGGGCTTTAGGTTTCCACTTAACCGAGAAGTAAAGAGGAAAATAATTTCATATGGAACATATTAAACCATTATGGGAGTTAATTAAAGTGTCTATAGATAAGTATGGTTTATGGCAAACTATTTTGGCATTTATCTTATTGTTCTCAATACCAATATTGATATGGAAGCTTGATGTAATCATTGCAGCAATTAAAGCTTAATTCCATGTATTAATCATTAAATTTTTCAGTTTAGCCCTGTAATTATGTTCATTACCGCATAGTTACACGGCTTTTTTTTGCGGTAATTGGGTGAAAGCATGTCCAAGGAATTAGTATTTAAAGTTGTTCTTGAAGGTGATACAAAAGATTATGTATCAAATATTCAACAGTCAGAAGATACAACAAAAGCAATATTTGAAGCGATCAAGCAAGAAGCTGAAAAGCTACGCCAAGTATCAGCAGAAACCGCTAAGCAAATCGGTGAAATTGTGCCTGAAAGCACAACTAAAATGGCGAGTGCACTGACTCACAATTTAAACAATGCTACAACCGCAATTCAAAATGCAGGTATAAATGCAGGTGCAACAGCTAAGAATTTTGCAGAGTTTGGTCATGTTTCTGAACAGGCGCTTGGGGTACTCAAGTCTGATTTAGATCAAGCAAAACAGAAACTACATGATTTATCTACAACGAACGCTACACCACAAGATATTGAAGCAGCTCAACACGCCGTAAATGAATTAGAAAGGCAAGTTGAACAAGCTGATGAAGCTTTTAATAATTTTACTCAAGCGTCAAATCATGCAAATCAAGAACTGGTTGAAACAGAGGCAGCAGCAGGAAAAGCAGAAGCTGGGTTTACATTTTTAAAAACAACCATCGGTACACTTGCTGCTGGCCTTGCTGCACTTGGTTTAGGCTTAACCATTAATGAGCTAATTGCTACATCTGACGCAACACAACAAATGGCATCACGCTTAAGAAATGCCACGGATAGTGTTGAAGAATATAATTTAGTTCAAGAAAGACTTTTAGAGCTTGCTAATACAACGGCACGCCCTCTGATGGAAGCGCAAGAAGTATATCTTGCGACCGCAGGGACATTGAAATCATTGGGCTATAGTACCAATGAAATACTCACATTGACGGATAGTCTGTCATTGTCATTCACTCACAATGCAACACGTGCAGACCAAGCACAATCGGCGCAAGATGCACTAGCTCAATCTTTAGCAAAAGGTTCTGTTGATGCTGATGCATGGATGAGTATTATCACAGGTGCGGATAATGTTGTCAGTGACATGGCCAAAAGCACAGGTCGTGCAGAGTCAGAGATTCGTAAATTAGGTGCGGAAGGAAAGATCTCTGTAAATGAATTAACCAAAGCTTTGATTGATTCCAGAGATCGAAACTTTGAGCTTGCAAATGGGATGGAAAATTCCACTGCCGATGCAATGCAGAAAGTCAGAAATAATATTACTGCGCTCATTGGACAAATGAATGAGCAATACAATATTTCGAGTCGACTCGCTGGCATTATTGAGTTGTTAGGTGGAGATCTGGATTGGATCGCCGTATTATTTGATGACGTGATGTCAGCTGTTGATGCGGTATCGGAGAAGTTTGATGGTATTGATCCAAGTGTCTTTAATGCGTTACGACAAGCTGTCTCATCTGCTTATGATGCAGTTAAAGAATTGGTTAAAGTTGGGTATGAGCTTGGGGATGATGTTCTAACAGCTATTTATGACAGCATCAATAATATTGTTGCAGTGCTTGGATCATTTACAAGTGAATCAACAAAAGCAAGTGAGCAGGTTAGCTTTCTTACACGTGTTGGTCAGGGGCTAAGCATTACTTTTGGTGCTATTTCAGATGTTATTTTTGCTTTACGTCTTGTTGTAATGACTCTATCAGGCGTCTTTTACGATTTAGCTGCTGCAGTAAATATTGCGATCATGACCTTTACACTGGGTGATGTAAGAGAGCAGTTTGCTAAAAATGCAAATGACATGCGACTCAAGGCAAAAGGCTTTTATGATGAGGTTGACCAACTTGCTTTGTCTCATCAGTCACAGGTAAAAATGAGACTGGATCAGGCGGTTGAAAGTGAAGCGCAAAAAAATGCCAGAATCTTAGAAGAAAATAAAAAAGCCCTTGATGGGCTTTTATTAATTCAGGAGCAAGAAGGTCAGAATAATGAAAAACTTCAATCACGAAAATTAAAGGCTGTAAGTGATTATGTAACGCAGGCCGTACAAGCAAATGACGGCATTATTAACTCAACACTTCAACTAGAACTCGCTCAAAAAGGCTATTTTGCGACAGTAGATGAGGGTGGGAAAGTCGTCGTTACGCGTTTAACTGAAGCTCAACAGGCAACGGCAGCCGCAACACTTGAAACCAAAAAGCAAGAACAGTCTTTTAAGAACGCAATCGAAACAGGTCAAGCGTTAGGTGTTGATGTTGAGCAGGCCACCAACAAAATATCTGCTGGCTTTAATGATAGCTCTGGCAAATTAACTGCTTTTGCAGGTCAGTTGAAAGATGCAGGTATCACTGGTACTCAGGCCTCTGACATGATTTATCAAGCATGGCAAAAGTGGCTAAGTCAGGCTAAAAATACCGCCGAAATTGATGAGGCTAAGAAAAAACTCATGGAGATGGGTGTTGCTGGCCAAATTACAGGGCAACAACTGACTGAGGGTTTTAAACTGGCAAGTGCGGCAGCAAGAGACCTAAACCCCGCACTGAATGATGCAAGAGAGGCGGGAAAAGCTTTAGGTATTGATATTGATAAAACCGCAAATATCATGTCACAGGGGTTTGGTCAGGGAAGTGTAAATCTTGATGCTTTAAAGCAAAAACTGGAAGAGGCAGGCATAGTTGGTGTAGATGCTTCGCGCACGCTTTATGAAGGCTGGAAAGCTTGGCTTGATAAGGCTGATAGTCAGGTAGAGATTGATGCGGCTAAAGCCAAACTGATTGAATTTGGAAAGCAAGGTGTATTATCCGCTAAACAAGTAGAAATGGGTATGCGTTACCTTGATGAAGTGAATGGTAAGTTGCCTGCTAATATTTCTGAGGTTGAAAAAGCGTACAAATCCCTTGGTATTACATCAAGAGAAGAAGCTAATAAAATGGCAGATTCTCAATTGAAAGCATTTAATGTGATGATGAATAGTGGGACAGCATCAGCAGAAAACATCAAACAAGCATTAATCAATATGGCTGATAAAATCTATGCATCTGGTGATGCCGCAAAAATTGCATGGTATGAAGCTCAACTTTCAGCAAATGGACTTCAATCATCCGTTGATAGTTTGGGCAAAGCATCTGTTAAAACAATGGATGACTTATCTGACTCAGTTGATCGCGTAGGTCGAACAGCAAGGGGACCTGCAGCTGATGGATTCCGTGAACTGGGCCGTGTTGCAAGAGAAGAAGCAAAAACCAGTCTGCAAGAGTGGGAAGATGCAATGGCGAAGATTAGTGCAGAGCGGAAGGCTAAAGATGCTTCAAATAACCGTGGCTTATCAGATATGCAAGGCGGCATCGATCAAATGGCTGAAGATTATTACAACCGACTTGTTGCAGCGGGTATGAATGCAAGCCAAGCGAGAGACAAAGCCGATAAAGCGAAATATAGCTTAGCAGTCGAAACGACTAATTCGCTGAAAGGTGGAACCACTACTGGCTTAAATACAACTAAACAAGAAATGGAGAAAACACTCGCATACTGGGAAAGTAAAAATTCGAGTAATGCTGGTGGTGGATCTATTTCCACAGGTGGTAATAGCAAAGCGCCTGTCATCTCTGCACCCAATATTCAAGCGCCGTCAATCCCTCAGATCCAAGTTCCTAATATTGATGTTAGCCCGACCGATACGGTGAACTACAGTTTTAACTTTAATGGAAAAACTGCAAATTTCACTGGTGATTCATCTCAGAAAGATCTGTTAAACGATTTCTTTAATGAGTTAGAGCAAGCTAAAAAGGCGATGTAATGAGATTACAACGAAATGCAACAAATGAAACCGTTCCTCTTGAGAACGGTTTTTTATTTTCTGATGAGTTCGATTGGAAGCCAATTGAACAAAGCCAAGAACGTGCAATTGATGGGACTTTGATTGTTCAAGAGGGTAAGAAGAAATCAGGTCGACCTATCACCTTACTTTCAAAGACTGACAAACAAGGTTGGATCAAACGCGCTTTGCTCTCAAAAATCAAGGATTGGTCAGCAATACAGGGTGAGCACTTTACCCTCATTTTTGAATATCCACACGATACGCGCCAATTCAATGTGATTTTCAATCATGCTGAGGGAGCGGTTGAAGCAAGTCCTGTCCGTGGTGTCCCAACTGTTTCAGACAATGATTATTACCGAGCTACATTAAGATTTATTGAGGTGCCAGATGCCAATTGAGACCAATAACCTAGTTTTATATAAGTCTGAGCGTTTGACAGATACTTCAGACGGTGGCGGTAAGTATTCTGGCCAGATCGTAGTAGATGGTGAGAGTAACAATCTTTTTCCTGATGTATCGGAACTAGATCGAACTATGGGGCGTGTATCACTTCGTAAAATATTTCCAGCCATCAATAACAACGACACTGAAAGCCTAATGGGCTCAACCGTATTCATTTCAAAGAATCCTGATGATCCGAATGTATCAGCATTACTGTTCAGTACAGAAAGTCATATAGATGTGCGCTCAGGTGCAGCCAATCGGGTTGAAAACTATTTGGCCAAAGGCGGGCAGATTGCAGGGACACCATTGGATACACTTTGGCAAGGTATGAAAGTCATACAAGTAGCCATGTTTAAAACGGATACTGAAAGCGGTGTCGGTGATACGATCGTTCTTGTTTCAAATGAGGGTTTATCAACTGAATTTGAGCAGTATGTACGACTTACAAAAGTTGAAACACGTCTTGCAACGATGATGGTGGATGGCAATCAGGTTGAATATAAGTTGGGAACATATTCGATTAATGATCCGCTTGAACGTGATTTTGTTGGGCTTTCAGCATCACAGTGGTACAAAGGCTCTAAGTCGCCAACGATCATTCGAGATACGATTGTGGCTGATACAGGTAAATACTATGCAAGTGTAGAGCTTGCCGATGATGTCGCCGTGAATAGCTTTACCATCCAAGCGGCTTCGATCTTTTCTCAGTTGATTCCATCTTCACAGACAGAAACGCCTTTAATTGATTTAAATGCATTGAGTGAAAATGTGGCATTGGTTGCGGGTAATAGCGGAACCATTACAGCGCCGTTTACGACTAATGTGAACACGAATCAGAGTTTATACATTGGTTCGAGTGTTTTACCCGGTTCAATTGCATTCACCTTATTTGGCCAAGCCATTTCGGATAATGGCGGCACATTGCGTACATTGTCTGGTACTCAAATAGGTACGATCGACTATCAAACGGGCCATATCGTTTGGACCAATGCAATTGGTACGGGAACAGTATCAATCAACATCACATTTAAGCCCGCAGCGATGCCAACTCAGCCTTTTGAGTCTTACGCTTTACCTGTGACGGCCAATAATCAAGGTACAAATTGGACAGGGGGGTTGTTACCCATTCCCGCACCAGGTGCACTTAGCATTTCGTTCATGGCTCAAGGTAAGTTTTACACTTTAAAAGACAATGGTACTGGTCGCTTAGTCGCGGCAAATGATTCGATCGGCACGGGTAGCATCAACTATCAAACGGGTTCGTGGCTTTTAACCACAGGTGCTTTGCCTGATGTGGGAACACCCATTCTTTTACTTTGGGGCACACCGATTGCAACCTTTGCCCGTGCAAATTTACCTGTTTTGCCTGCAGCGATTGAGTTTGATTTAGGACAAGTTGCAATTGTGGCGAGTTCTGTTTCGGTTACATGGACCTTAGACGGTGTTTCTAAAACAGCTTCTAGTAACCCGAATCCTGTTTAAGC